>DATAPW010000092.1:0-51344 GCA_036265005.1 Acetobacteraceae bacterium
CGAGAACCCCTCACCTGAGGTGCTCGAGGCAGCGCGGGCCATTATTGACCGGGTGATTGTCTCACCGCCTGAGGACGATGGCCCGCCGCACGTTGAGCTGGTCGGTCATATCGCAGCTATGCTCAGGGCAGCGCTTCCGTCCCTGGATAGAGACACGTTGGACACCGATCAGGATTTTCTCGATTTGTTCGTAAGTTCGGTACAGGCGGATCCAGGGGGCAAAGCCCCCAGGCAGCTTGACCTGAGCAGCCAGGGGCAGCATTTTCCACCTATCGAGAGGACCCTGCCATGGCCAAGACCAATACCGTCCAGATCAAGCTCATCTCCAGCGCGGACACTGGATTCTTCTACGTGACCAAGAAGAATGCGCGGACGCAGACCGGCAAGCTTGAGCTGAGGAAATACGATCCAGTCGTGCGCAAGCACGTCCCGTTCCGCGAAGCCAAGATTAAGTAATTCGGCTCGCTAGCCGCTCGGCGCGACCGGGGCGGCAACCTCGACACGGTTCCGCCCTGCCCGCTTGGCTTCGTACAGCGCAAGATCGGCTGCCCGCAGCAGCGATTCCGGAGTGATTAACTGCCCGCTACAGCTGGCGACACCCACGCTGACCGTCAGCCGGCAATGTCCGCCTGCTTCCCAGGCGAACGGCGTGGTCTCCACTGCGGCGCGGAGGCGTTCCGCGGCCTGGACCGCATCGTCGAGGCCGGAGCCCGGCATCACCACCGCGAATTCCTCGCCGCCGTAGCGCGCCAGCGAATCGAATACCCGGGTGTTGGCGCGCAGAGCATCGGCAACGCCGCGCAGCGCCTTGTCGCCGGCCGCGTGGCCGTACTCGTCGTTAACCGCCTTGAAATGATCGACATCGACCATCAGCACGGCGATGTCCCGGCTCTGGCCGGCGTCCAGCAGGCCGCGCAGATGCCGCATCAGGTAGCGCTGGTTGTAGAGGCCGGTCAGCGGGTCGGTGAGCGCGAGTTCGAGCGCGGTGCCAAGATCGGTACGCAGCCGGTCCTGGTAGAACTTGCGGCGGATCTGGTTGCGCGCGCGGGCCCGCAGTTCGTTCTCATCGAGCGGCAGCACCAGCCAGTCGTTCGCGCCGAGGTCGAAGCCACGCAGGATGCTATCGCGCTCCTCCGGCTCGGCGATCAGCAGCATGGGGATCTCGTGCGTGGCGTCGGCCGCGCGCAATGACGATGCCAGCTTCAGCGGGTCCTCCTCGATCAGGGACAGGCTGAGCACGATCAGGTCGAACGGAATGGCGGCCGACAGCGACATCGCCTCGGCGCCGCTGCGGGCGCGTCCGGCGACGATGCCATCCCGCGCCAATGCCTCCTGGATGGTCTGCGCGCCGAGATCCCAGTCGTCCACCACGAGGGCGCGGGCACCGGCGACCGAGGGAACCGCAAGACGTTCGCTGGTGAGCCCGAGGGCCCGGGCGGTCTCGCCACGCGCCCGCCATTCGTCGAGCAGGCGCTTCAGCCGGACCAGGCTGCGCACCCGCGCCATCAAGGTCTCGTATTCGACCGGCTTCGTCAGGAAATCGTCCGCCCCGGATTCCAGTCCGTGCAGCCGCTCCGCGGGCTCACCGAGCGCAGTGATCATGACCACCGGGATATGCAGGGTGACGGCATCATCCTTCAGTTTCCGGCAGCACTCGAACCCGTCCATGCCGGGCATCATGACATCGAGCAGGATGAGGTCGGGCTGCCATTCGTGCGCCATGCGCAGCGCCTCGAACCCATCCTTCGCGCTGGTCACCTGGTAGTACTCAGCCGCGAGCTTGGCTTCCAGCAGGCGCGTGTTGGCCGGCACATCATCGACGATCAGAATCCGGGCGGTCATCGGCTGAGCATTGGCCTCTGGATGCAGTGCGGCGCCACCAGCGCCTGTGGAACATAACGCGATGCTAACCCACGGTTGCGCCCCGTGATAGGCGAGCAGAACGGCTTTGGCGCGCCGGATATACCACCTTCAACTTGCCAAAACTTTTCGATCGTGCTGGCACCGAGCCGCAGTAATATATGAGAAAGAGGTGTCAAACCCATGACAAATCGTCAGAAGTCCGGAGTGAACGCCACGGCAACCCGCAGCGGCGTGTGGACCAGACAAGCTCAATTATTGCCTGCTACCGAGCGGTAGCCGGCATCGCGGGTCGGTGGTCCTGGCCTGGACGCTCACCCCTGGCTACTCACCATCGATGAATCGCTTCGCGCCGTTCGCCTTCGTGCTGCTGTGGAGTTCGTCGTTCATCGCCGCCCGAGTCGGGTTGCGCCATCTCACACCGCTGCTGTTCGTCGCCGTGCGAATGGTGATCGCCGCCGCAGCGCTACTGGCGGCTGTGCTGCTGCTGCGCCGAACATGGCGGTTGCCGGCCGGCCAATGGATGCATTGTGCGGTGGCCGGCGTGCTGACCAACAGCGTGCTGCTGATGACCGCGCATTACGCCATGGTGCACACTGGCGCGGCGCCGATCGCCCTGGTGCAGACGCTCAATCCGCTACTCACCGCGCTGCTGGCCTGGCCACTCCTGGGCGAACCCCTGCGGCCGCTGCAATGGCTCGGTCTGGTGCTGGGTGCGGCCGGGGTAGTGCTGGTCGTCGGCTTGGCTGCGGCGCGCAGCAACGTGGAGCTGGACGGCCTGCTGCTGACGGCGGCCGGCGTGGTCGGAATGTGCAGCGGCACGCTGTACTTCGGGAAATTCTGCCGCGGCGTGCCGATCCTGGAAGGCACCGCTGTGCAGTTGGTCGCTGCGGCGGTCGCCTGCGTGCTGGGCACGGCGCTGTTCGAGACGCCGCACGCCGACTGGACCGAAGGCGCAGTTGGCGCCGTGCTGTGGAATGCCGGTGCGGTTTCACTCGGCGGTATGGCGCTGTACTACTTCATGCTGGTGCGTGGCACGGCCGCGCACGCGACGGCAAATTTCTACCTGGTGCCGGGCACCGCAGCCCTGATGGCCTGGCTCCTGCTCGGCGAACAGCTCTCGGCCCTGACGCTGGCGGGCCTGGCGGTATCGTCGGTGGGGTGCTGGATGGTCAGCCGGCGCGACCAGACGTGAGCGAGGTCGTCGATAACAGCGAGGCATCGCGTGACGATCGCTGCGGCGGAACCATTCGGCGGCGTCTGCTCGCTCGAGCGCACCTTGCGCGCCCGCCCGAAAATGTTGAAAACTCAGCGCCTTGCCTCAGTTCCGCGACCTCCTGCGCGGTCAGCCAAAGCAGGGCCGAATTCTCACAGCCCGCAACGCTGCAGATCAGGGCGGAGGTTGGATGGCTGAACGGCCCCGCGCGTGGAATTGGTGCCGAACTTGCGACTGGGCGGTCCGCACGCGGCGCACCTGGCAATAGGCATCCCGCTCCCCTGCAACACACCCGCACATTGATGTGAACCAATGTGCCCGATCCGGACCGATTGCGAGGTCGGCTTACCGCGCCGCGAACTGCGTCTTGCCGAACATCACGTCGCGCTCGGCATCGGTGATCTGGCCTTTATGCTGATTCTCGGCCAGCACCGCGACGCCACGCTGCACCGCCGGGCGCGCGGCGACCGCATCGTGCCAGCGCTTCAGGTTGGGATAGTCCCTGAGGTTGATGTTCCGCTTCTCCGGATGGCGAATCCAGGGAAAGTTGATGATGTCGGCCATGCTGTATTCGTCGCCGGCGAGCCAGGTCGCCTCGCCGAGATGCTTGTCCAGCACACGGTGCAGACGCCTGACCTCGTTGGTGTAGCGCTCGATGGCGTAGGGGATCTTTTGCACCGCGTAATTGGCGAAGTGGTTGTATTGTCCGAACATCGGCCCGGTGCCGCCCATCTGGAACATCATCCATTGCAGGCAGAGGTAGCGGCCGACCGGATCCTGCGGGATCAGTTTGCCGCCGGTCTTCTCCGACAGATAAATCATGATGGCGGCAGATTCGAACAACTTCAACGGCTTGCCGCCCGGACCGTCATGATCGACGATGGCGGGGATGCGGTGGTTCGGGGTGATTGCCAGGAACTCGGGTTTGAACTGATCGCCCTTGCCGATCGCGACCGGGATCACCGTGTAGGGCAGGCCGAGTTCCTCCAGCGCGATATGCACCTTGTGGCCATTCGGGGTTGGCCAGGTCCAGACGTCGATCATGCGATCCTCCCGCTGCTTGCCGCGACTATTGTGGGACGGTCAGGCATTGCCCGCCAGATAGTCCATCGCGGCCTGCGCGCCGCCCGGCTTATGCGGCACGCCGGCGACGCGCAGCCCCATCTCCACGCCGCTCAGCGTGCCCATCAACTGCAGGTCGCCGAAATCGCCGAGATGGCCGATGCGAAAAACACGGTCCTGCACCAGGCCGAGCCCGGTGCCCAGGCTCATGTTGAACTTCTCCAGGATGATCGCACGCAGCCGGTCGGCGCTGTGGCCCTCCGGCGTGCGAACTGCGGTCAGCGCCGACGAGTGGTCGCGCGGTTCGGCGCACTGCGTTTCCAGACCCCAGGTGCGCACCGCACGGCGGGTCGCTTCGGCATGGCGGTCGTGGCGGGCGAAGATGTTGGCGTGGCCCTCCTCGCGCATCAGCTTCACCACCTCGACCAGGCCGAACAGCAGGTTGATACCCGGCGTGTAGGGAAAATAGCCGGTGGCGTTGGATGCCAGCATAGCCTGCCAGTCCCAGTAGTTGCGCGGCAGGCGCGCCGTGTTGCCGGCTTCGATCGCCTTGGCGCTGATCGCGTTGAACGAAAGGCCCGGCGGCATCATCAGGCCCTTCTGCGAGCCGCAGATGGTGACATCCACGCCCCAGTCGTCGTGGCGGTATTCCATTGCGCCGAGCGAGGAGATCGCATCCACCATCAGCAGCGCCGGATGGCCCAGTTCGTCCATCACGCGGCGCACCTGGTCGACGTGGGTGACGCAGCCGGTGGACGTCTCGTTGTGCACCACGCAAACCGCCTTGATGCGGTGTGCCTTGTCGTCCCCGAGCACGGCGCCGATGGCGGCCGGATCGGCTCCGCGGCGCCAGTCAGTGTCGAGGAAGATCGGCTGCAGTCCGAGGCGCTGCGCCATGTCGTTCCACAGCACGGCGAACCAGCCGGTGCGCGCCATGAGTACCGCGTCGTCCGGCGACAGCGTGTTGACTAGCGCCGCCTCCCACGCTCCGGTGCCGGAGGCCGGGTAGATCACCACGGGGCCTTTGGTCTGGAAGATCTCCTGGAGTCCATCCAGGCAGGTGCGGCCGAGTTCGCCGAATTCGGGGCCGCGATGGTCGAGCACAGGCCGATCGATCGCACGCAGCACGCGATCGGGTACGTTGGTTGGGCCGGGAATCTGCAGAAAATGGCGTCCGGGCGCGCGTCGTGGCGGCTGTTGCATAAACGTGTCTCTCCCTGGTCGCGCTTGTTAGCGACCTGGGAGGGCAAGGCCAAGGGCGCGATGAGGTGCAGGGGGGAAAAGCGCAGTGCATTCCGCCGCATTGTTGGTGGAATGCGCTGCGCTTTTCTGCCTGCACCGCGTCGCCGGATCGCGCTTCAAGCGGGCGCGAACATCCCGATCAGTCAGGCGTTGCCGGCGAGGTAATCCACCGCCGCCTGAACGCCGCCAGCCTTATGCGGCACGCCGGCCGAGCGCAGGCCGATCTCCACCCCGCCGAGCGTGCCGATCAACTGCAGGTCGCCGAAATCGCCGAGATGGCCGATGCGGAACACCCGGTCCTTCAGGATGCCCAGGCCATTCCCCAGGCTCATGTTGCACTTTTCCAGGATGGTGGCGCGCAGCGCATCGGCACTGTGACCCTCCGGCACGCGCACCGCGGTCAGCGATGAGGAGTAATGCCGCGGCTCGGCGCACTGGATTTCCAGGCCCCAGGCGCGCACCGCGCGCCGCGTCGCCTCGGCGTGGCGGTCGTGGCGGGCGAACACGTTGGGCAGCCCCTCCTCGAGCAGCATGTCCATCGCGGCGTTCAGGCCGAACAGCAGGTTGGTGCCGGGCGTGTAGGGGAAATAGCCGGTCTTGTTGGCCTCCAGCATCGGCCGCCAGTCCCAGTAGCTGCGGTGCAGGCCAGCGGTCTCGGTCGCCTTCAGCGCCTTGTCGCTGATCGCGTTGAACGACAGGCCGGGCGGCAGCATCAGCCCCTTCTGCGAACCCGCTATCGTGACGTCCACGCCCCATTCATCGTGCCGGTAGTCGATCGATGCCAGTGACGAAATGGTATCCACCATCAGCAGCGCCGGATGCTTCGCCGCATCCATCGCGGCACGGACCTCGTCGATGCGGCTGGTGCAACCGGTCGAGGTCTCGTTGTGCACCACGCAGACCGCCTTGATGCGGTGCGCCTTGTCGTCGGCCAGGGCGGCGCCGATCGCGCCCACGTCGGCGCCGCGGCGCCAGTCGGTGTCGATGAAGATCGGCTTGAGGTCGAGCCGCTGTGCCATCTCGTTCCACAGCGTAGCGAACCAGCCGGTGCGGCACATCAGCACCGTGTCGCCGGGCGACAGCGTATTGGCCAGTGCCGCCTCCCACGCGCCGGTGCCGGAGGCGGGATACACCACGACCGGCCCCCTGGTCTGGAAGATCGCCCGCAGGTTGGTCAGGATCTCCATGCCAAGGCGGCCGAAATCCGGGCCGCGATGGTCGATGGTGGGATTGTCGATAGCGCGTAGCACCCGGTCCGGCACGTTCGTGGGTCCGGGGATCTGCAGGAAATGTCGACCGGCGTGGTACTGCGTCATGGAGCCTCCTAACAACCGGCGGGACATTGGCGCTTCTGCTCCGGAATGCCAACCGACCCCGCCAACGGAATCCGGGGGCCGCGCGTCCTGGGGTCAGGCGGTCATCCAGCCTCGCGCCACGACAGGCAGAACCCGTCACCGTGCAGCCAGCAACTGCCGTCAGGGACGTGACTGTCCCGCCGCAGCGACTGCACCAGGTCGGCATGCCCGGCCTCGATCTGCGCTGCCAGCCGCCGGTCCAGATCGCCGTCTCGCGCGCCGATGAACGGAATGAACCACGCCTTGCAAAGCAGCGACGCAGCCAGCCGGTCCGCGGCCTCGCGGCGCTCCAGCTTCAGCATGAAGCCGCCCAGCCGCTCCGAGGTCAGCGGCAATACCAGCCGCCCGCCCGGCCGCAAGGCATCCAGCCACGTCGGCAGCGGATGCGTGGCACCGGCGCTCACCACGATCACATCTCGCGGACCGCTGTCGAAATGCGCGCCATCAGCCGCGACCGCCGCCACCCACGGCCACACGGCCAATGCCTCGCGCGCTCGCTCGGCCAAGGCTGCGTCGTGCTCCACAGCCGTGACCGATCCGCCTGGCCCGACCAGTTCGGCCATGATCGCACTGTAATATCCGGTGCCGCAGCCGAGATGCAGGACACTCTCGCCGGCCGCGATGCGCATTTGGTCGAGCGCGAAGGCCCAGAGCGATGGCGCGCCGTTGTTGATCCGCCGCGAGGCATCCAGCGCCACCAGCACGTCATGGTGGACATGACGGGGATCATCGTCCGGCGTGGGGCGGTATCCGCCGCGGCCGCTATCGCTGTAGGTCAGCCAGGGCCCCGGCCCGAGGAAACGCTCCCGCGGCACGCTGGCGAAGGCCCGAACGACCGCCTCGCTGCCAATCGGTCCGGCGAAGCGCAGTTCCTCGGCGTACCAGGCCCGCATGTCGGCCAGCGATGGAGTTTGCCGCGTCATGGTGCCCCACAGAGGCTGCCCGGTCAGGCGTGACCGGTTCATCCCGGCATGTTAACCCCTCGATCATGAAAGCGGCAGCCATGAGACATCGATCGTGAGCCACGCCACGATCGCCCCAGGCGACTCGCGCATCGCCGACCGGCTGCGCAGCGAGATCCGCGGCGCGGTGCTGTTCAATCGCGCCGACCGCGGCCGCTACGCCACCGACGCGTCGATCTACCAGATGGAACCCATCGGGGTGATCGTGCCGGAGGAGATCGGCGACGTCGCCGCGGCGCTGGCGATCGCCCGCGAGGAAGGCATCCCGGTGCTGCCGCGCGGCGGCGGCACCAGCCAATGCGGCCAGACGGTGAACCGCGCACTGGTCATCGACTGTTCCAAGCACCTCCGGCGCATCCTGCATGTCGATCCCGACGCGCGCACCGCGCTGGTGGAACCCGGACTGGTGCTTGGCCATCTGAACGCGGCGTTGCGCCAGCACGGGTTGTTCTTTCCGGTCGATCCATCGACGCATGCGCGCTGCACCATCGGCGGCATGGCCGGCAACAATTCCTGCGGCTCCAAGTCGATCCGCTACGGCCTGATGGCCGACAACGTGCGCGCGATCGACGCCATCCTGGCCGACGGCACGCAGCACAAGTTCGGCCTGCTGCCGGACAATATCGGCGCCGATGTGCCGTCCGGCATTGCCGAACTGATCCAGCGGCTGCGTTCGCTCGGCGCAACGGAAGCGGAAGAAATCGCCGCGCGCTTCCCGTCGCAGCTTCGCCGCGTCGGCGGCTACAACATCGATGTTCTGACGCCGATCGCCCGGCTCGCCGGACAGGAGAACCTGGCGCGCCTGCTGGTTGGGTCGGAAGGCACGCTGGCATTCTCCGCCGCAATCGAACTGGCGCTGCATCCGATCAAGCCGCGCAAGCTGCTCGGCATCTGCCAGTTCCCGACCTTCCGTCGCGCCATGGAGGCGGCGCAGCACATCGTGGAACTCGATCCCGAGGCGGTGGAACTGGTGGATCGCACGATGATCGACCTGGGGCGTGGCATTCCGATCTTCCGCGCGACGATTGACAGGATGCTGATCGGCGAACCGGACTCGCTGCTGATCGTCGAGTTCCACGGCGACGAGGATGCATCACTCGCCCGCAAGCTGGACCAGCTTGAGGAACTGATGGGCGACCTCGGTCATCCCGGCGCCGTGGTGCGCGCGGCAGATGCGGGGTTCCAGGCAGACATCGCCGCGGTACGCGAGGCCGGCCTCAACATCATGATGTCGATGAAGGGCGACGGGAAACCGGTGTCGTTCATCGAGGATTGCGCAGTCGATCTGGAGGATCTCGCCGACTACACTGAGCGGTTGAACGGCGTGTTCGAGAAGCACGGAACCAAGGGCACCTGGTACGCGCACGCCTCGGTCGGCTGCCTGCATGTGCGGCCGGTGCTGAACATGAAGGACCCGACCGACGTCGCCAAGATGCGCGTGGTGGCCGAGGAATGTTTTTCCCTCGTCCGTGACTACAAGGGATCGCATAGCGGCGAACACGGCGACGGCCTGCTGCGCAGCGAGTTCCACGAAACCATGTTCGGCTCGCGCATCGTCCGCGCGTTCGAGACGGTGAAGGACGCGTTCGATCCCAACAACATGCTCAACCCCGGCCGGATCGTCCGGCCGCCGCGCATGGATGATCGCACGCTGTTCCGGTACGGCTGGGGCTACGCGCCGATCCCCGGCTTCACGCCGAAGCTCGACTGGTCGGAACATCCGGGTCCGCTGGGCGGCATGCTCGGTGCCGTGGAAATGTGCAACAACAACGGCTCCTGCCGCGCATTCGACGCCGGCGTGATGTGTCCGTCGTATCGCATCACGCGCGACGAAAAGCATCTGACGCGCGGGCGCGCCAACACGCTGCGCCTGGCGCTCACCGGCCAACTCGGCGCCGATGCGATGGCGTCGGATGCGGCGGCCGATGCGATGGCGTTGTGCGTCTCCTGCAAGGCGTGCAAGCGCGAATGCCCAACCGGCGTGGACATGGCGAAGATGAAGATCGAGGTGCTGGCGGCGCGCCTCGACCGCAATGGCCTGACGCGGCGCGACTGGCTGATCGCCGAATTGCCGCGCTATGCGCCGAAGGTGGCGCCGTTCGCACCGCTGGCCAACCTGCGCAATCGTGTCCCAATGCTGCGGCGATTGGGCGAGCGCATGCTGGGGTTCTCCGCCGCGCGGCCACTGCCCACCTGGCGCCGCGATGCATTCCGCGACAGCGAAGCCGCGGCATTCACGCCGCTGCATCCGCGTGGCGAGGTACTGCTGCTCGCCGACACATTCAACCGGTGGTTCGAGCCGGAGAACCTGCGTGCGGCGCTGCGCGTGCTCACAGCCGCGGGGTATCGCGTTCGCATGCCCGAAGCGCGCGGCCGCCCGATGTGCTGTGGCCGCAGTTTCCTGGCGGCCGGCTCGGTGGACAAGGCGCGCAGCGAGGCACAGCGCACGCTCGCCATGCTGGGCGGCGACCTGCCGGTGATCGGGCTGGAGCCGTCCTGCCTGTTCACGCTGCGCGACGAGTACCGGTCGCTGCTGCCTGGCGCCGCCACCAATGCGCTGGCCGACCGCTCTATGCTGCTCAGCGAATTCCTGGCACGTGAGAAAATCGACCTGCCGCTCAAGCGTGTTGCCGCGACGACGTTCGTGCATGGCCATTGCCATCAGAAATCGTTCGGCGCGTTTCCGGCGGCAATCGGCATGCTGAAGCAGATTCCCGACCTGACGGTGAAGCCGATCGCGTCGTCGTGCTGCGGCATGGCGGGCTCCTTCGGTTACCAGGCGGAGACCCAGGCGGAGTCGCGTGCGATGGCCGAGGCGGGACTGCTGCCGGCGGTGCGCGATGCCGCAGCAGAGGATATCATCGTCGCCGATGGCACGTCATGTCGCCACCAGATCCGCGACCTTGGAGGACGGGAGGCAGTTCATTCGGTGCGTCTGCTGGATCGCGCGTTGGCATGATGACGCCGGATGCCGTCCTGGACTTCTGGTTCGCCGGCGACCCGACGGTGCGTCGGTCAATCTGGTTCCAGAAGAGCGTGCCGTTCGACTCGGGGTGCCACCGCTTCCTCGATACATTGCGGGAAGCGAAACTGGGACGGCTGGATTCCTGGGCGGATACGCCGCGCGGCGCGCTCGCCCTGCTGATCGTCCTGGACCAGATGTCGCGCAATCTGTTTCGCGGTCTGCCGGAAACCTACGCCGCCGACAGCAAGGCGCGCGCGGTGGCGCGTGAAGCGCTGGGCCGCGGGTTCGACCAGCAGGTCGGCCCGGTCGAGCGCATGTTCTTCTACCTGCCGCTGGTACATTCCGAATACCTGGCCGACCAGGATGAAGCCACGCGCCTGTTCAAGGCGGTGCGCGAGGAACTGGGCGAACCGTCGGATGACCATGGGCGCGGCCATCGCGACGTGATCCGCCGCTTCGGCCGGTTTCCCCATCGCAATGCCATTCTCGGCCGCGTCAATACGCCCGAGGAAGATGTGTATCTCGCGGAACCCGGCGCCGGCTTTGGTCCCCGCGATCCAGGAGGGCACGCCATGAACGAACTCGCCGACCAGGACCACGAAATCGGCTCTGGGGAGTATCGCTACCGGTTCCGCCGCAACTGGGCGAAGCCGCCGCGCTGGTGGAACTTCGGCGACACAGACGTAACCGGTCCGCCGCAGACCTGCGTGAAGGGCGCGGTCGCGCCCAATGGCGACGTCTATGTGCTGTCGCGTGCAGCGCATCCGGTGATGGTGTTCGACGCGGAAGGACGCTTTGTCTCGTCATGGGGCGAAGGCGTGTTCTCGTCGTTCGTGCATGGAATGACCATCGACCCGGCCGGGCATGTATGGATCACGGATACCGGCCTCCATACGGTCACGGAACACACCGCGGACGGCAAGGCGCTGCGCACCCTCGGCACACACGGCGCAGCGAGCCCGACGCTGTACGGCAAGCCGTTCAACATGCCGACCGGCGTGACCTTTGCTTCTAACGGTGACGTCTTCGTGTCGGATGGCTACGGCAATCGCCGGGTGCATTGCTTTTCGGCCGAAGGGGAACTGAAGCATTCCTGGGGCGAGCCAGGCGACGGACCGGGACAGTTCGCGCTGGTGCACTTCATCACCGCCGATGCCGAGGACCGGCTTTACGTGTGTGACCGGGAAAATCATCGCATCCAGATTTTTGCGACGACGGGTGAAGTGCTGGCGCAATGGACCGGCTTCGTTATGCCGAGCGATCTGGCGTTCGGGCGCGAGGCGATCTATGTCGCCGCGGCGGACGGCGTTTCCGTGTGGACCAGGGATCGCCGCAAGCTGCTGCACATCGGCCGCGATGAACCGTTTGCCGGGGCGATGAATGTGCACGGCATCTGGATCGATGGCGACGAAAACATCTACCTGGCACAGTTCGATCGCGCAGTGAGCAAGTTGAGCCGGATGTGACGCTGAAACCGACGGAGGCAGGCATGAGCGACATCCTCACACCCCTGACGATAGACTTCCTGGCATGGCTCGCGCGCAAGCCGCGGCCTTATGCCGACGTGATGGACGCCTGGCGCACCTCCTGTCCACGACTGACGATCTGGGAAGATGCCATCGATGCCGGGCTGGTTGCGCATCGCCACGTGCCGGGCCAACCGCCGCTGATCGGACTGACCCCGCGGGGCGCCGCAATGCTCTCGGCACATCGCTCGCCGGCGATGCATGAGACGGCGCAATGAAGATCGCGATCCTGGACGACTACCACGATACGGTGCGCACGCTGCCCGCCTTCGCCAAACTGGCCGGGCACGACGTCACGATCTGGAACGACCATGTCCAGGACACCGACACTCTGGCCCAACGGCTGCACGACATCGAAGCTTTGGTGCTGATCAGGGAGCGGACCAGGATTCAGGGGCCGCTGCTGGAACGCCTGCCGAAGCTGCGGCTGATCAGCCAGCGCAGCGTATATCCCCACATCGACATCGACGCCTGCAACCGGCTCGGCGTGATCGTTTCGTCGGGTCAGCACCCCGGCACGCCATCCTACGCCACAGCGGAATTCACCTGGGCAATGGTGCTGGCCGCGGCACGTCAGATCCCGCAGCAGACGGCGGCACTGAAGAACGGGCACTGGCAGACCGGCGTCGGCACCAGTCTGCGCGGCAAGACGCTCGGCATCTTCGGCTATGGGCGCATCGGCAGTGTCGTCGCCGGCTACGGACGCGCTTTCGGCATGCATGTGGTGGCGTGGGCGCGCGAAGCGTCGCTCGACCGCGCGCGCACCGATGGCTATGCCGCCGCCGACAGCAAGGCGGCATTCTTCGAGCAATGCGATGTCATATCATTGCATCTACGCTTGGTGCCACAAACCCGCGGGATCGTCACGGCCGCCGATCTCGGGCGCATGAAGCCGACTGCGATCCTCGTGAACACCAGCCGTGCGCCGTTGATCGAACCAGGCGCACTGGCCGCGGCGCTGCGTGCCGGCCGACCCGGGATGGCGGCAGTCGATGTCTACGAGGAAGAACCGGTGACCGACACACGGCATCCGCTGCTGACGTTGGACAATGCCATCTGCACGCCGCATATCGGTTACGTGACGCGGGACGAATACCAGGTGCAGTTCTCCGATATCTTCGACCAGATCCTGGCTTATGCCGTGGGCAAGCCGATCAACGTGGTCAATCCGTAGGCGGAACAGCGCAGCGCATTCCGCCATCGTCCGGTCAGCGCGCGTTGCCGGTCAGGCCCGCCGAGAACGCGACGAACTGCAGCAGCTTCTGTGGCGCCACCGGCTTTTGCATAACCGTCATGGCGCCCAGACGATCGGCCTCCCTGGCAACCTCCGGGTCGTGCGCACCGGTGATCAGCAGGGCCGGAATGGATAACCCGCGACGCTCCAGTTCCAGCAACAGCTGCAACCCTGTCATCTGCGGCATTCTCTGATCAACCACGAGGCATGCCACTTCCTCGTGGTCGGGGTCGGCAAGAAACTGCGTGCCGGACTTGTAAGTCTGCACACTGTGTCCTGCCGACTCCAGCAACACCCCCAGCACCTCGCGCACATCATCATCATCGTCGATAACGGCAACAGTACACGCGTTCTCTCGATCCATGTGGCGTTTCCTTGGGATTCGCTCTTGAGTGCCGATGCTATCCCGACAAGCGCGTTGAAACGATGGCGGGGTGCACCCGCTCACGCCCTATTGTCAAATTTGGCATCGAGCATGCGCCGGACCTTCGTCGCCAAGGCCGCATAGGTGAACGGCTTCGTGATAAACTCGACACCCGGATCAAGCCGGCCATGATGCACAATCGCATTGCGCGCGTACCCACTGGTGAACAGAACCTTCAGATCGGCTCGCCGCCGCCGCACCTCGTCCGCAAGCTGGCGGCCGTTCATGCCGTTCGGCAGGCCGACATCGGTCAGCAGCAGCACCACGTCGCGATGCGCGTCGAGCACCCGCAATGCCTGCGCGCCATCCTGCGCATGCAGGACGCGGTAGCCAGCCTCCTTCAGTGATTCGATTGCAAAGGCACGAACGTCCGGTTCATCCTCGACCACCAGAATGACCTCGCCATTCCCCTTCGGAACGGCGACGGCGGCAGCCTGCACCTGCATCACGAGGTCCGGCGTGACGAGCCGCGGCAGGTAAATCTTCACGGTGGATCCGGCACCGACCTCGCTGTAGATCTTCACGTGGCCGCCGGACTGCTTCACAAACCCGTAGACCTGCGACAGACCCAGCCCGGTCCCCTGCCCTACATCCTTGGTTGTGAAGAATGGTTCGAACGCCTTGGCAACAACATCCGAGCCCATGCCGACACCGCTGTCGCTGACGAAGATGCCGACATACTGTCCCGCCGGAACCGCCTCGTTCGCCGCGTAGTCATCATCCAGCCACACATTCGCTGCTTCAATGGTCAGGCGGCCGCCATCCGGCATGGCGTCGCGCGCATTCACCGCGAGGTTGAGCAGGCAATTCTCAAGCTGGTTGGCATCCACGAAAGTGGACCACACGCCGCCAGCCAGCACGGTCTCGATCGAGATGCTCTCGGGCAGAATTCGACGGATCAGTTCCGACATGCCGGTGATCAGCGCATTGACGGAAACCGACTTCGGCTGCAGCGGCTGACGCCGTGAAAACGCCAGAAGCTGATGGGTCAGCGTGGCCGCACGGGACGAAGCCAGCAGGGCGGAGTTTGCCATCCGCAGCAATTGGCTGTCATTCCGCTCCGACAAGCGGCGTTGCAACGCTTCCATGTTGCCGGAGATCACCGTCAGCAGATTGTTGAAGTCATGTGCGACGCCGCCGGTGAGTTGCCCGATCGCCTCCATCTTTTGCGACTGTCGCAACTGCTCTTCGGCCGCGCGCTTTTCCGTCATATCGCGGGTCACCTTGGCGAATCCCACCAGGTCGCCCCGCTCGTCATGGATCGCATGGAGCACGACACTGGCCCAGAATTGCGTGCCGTCCTTGCGGACGCGCCAGCCCTCGCCCTCGTACTTGCCGGTGGCAGTAGCAGTGGCAATCACCCGATCCGGCAGTCCACTCCGCCGGTCTTCCTCGGTGTAGAAGCATGCGATGTGCCGGCCGATGATTTCGTTGGCCGAATAGCCCTTGATCCTCTCGGCGCCCGGATTCCATTTAACGACCGTACCGTCGGGACCAACCATGAAGATCGCGTAGTCGGTCACCGCTTCGACCAGCAGACGGAAGCGGCGTTCGCTGACGGTCAGTTCTGCATAGCTCGCTTCCAATTGCTGCGTCCGTTCGCTGACGCGCTGCTCGAGCGTTTCGTTCAGCGCCTGCAGCGCCTCTTCGGTCTGCTTTCGCGCGGCAATTTCCCGCTGGCTCGTCTGATAGAGACGCGCATTGTCGATGGCGACCGCAGCCTGCGCGGCAATCCCGGTGATGATGCGTTCCTCCCGCACGGTGAACACACCCGGCTCGGAATGGCCAAAAAGCAGCCCGCCGAGCACCTCGCTTGACCGGGAAACCACCGGAACCGCGAGGTAGCTGCGCACCGGCAGATGGCCCTGCGGCATGCCGAAATGCGGTTCGCTTTTGCCATACCGGGGATCAGCAAGGATATCGTTGGAACACACCGGTCCCAAACCACGGAACGTCGGCTCGAACACTGCCGTGTTGCGCGGCATCGGGAAATCCAGAAATGCCTCGCGCGGCACGCCTGACAGCGAGTGAAGCGTGTACCCCTCACCCTTCTCGTCCACCACGTTATAGAAGAACGCACCGAACTGCGCGCCGGTGATGTCAACGCCGGCATCGGTGACAGTCTGCACCAGGCGATCCAGGTCAAGTTCGGCAGCAAGCGCGACGCCAGTGCGATTGAGGATCTCCAGTGTCCGGGCTTCCTCGCGCAGTTCCGCAACGCGCGCCTCCAGCGTTTCATTGGCCGCCAGCAGCCTCGCCTGAAGTACCTTCCGTTCCGTGATGTCGTAGCAGGTTCCCCGCAGCCACCGCGCTACGCCTCCCTGGTCCGCGACAATTTCCGCCTTCGCCTCAAGCCAATGGACGCTGCGATCGGGGTGGGTGACGCGCAGTTCGCCGCTGAAAGCGCCGGTCTGCAGCGCGATCTCGAATTCCGCCCGAAGTTTCGGCACATCGTCGAAGAATATCGCAGGCTCCCAGTCCTCGAATGACGATCGCGGAACCTTGGGATCGAGGCCGAACAACACGGCGACCTGCGACGTCGTCACCAGACGCTGTGTCGCCAATTCGAATTCAAACGCACCGGTCCCCGCAGTCGACTCCAGCAGACGCAGCTGTTCGTCGGACAGACGGGACTGCATGCCGATAAGCCCCTGCTCCTGCTGGTCTGTCGGCATCGGTGGCCGCTATCCCCTGATGCCGCTGAGGATCGCCTTCGCCTCGGTCATGGCGCGCAGCTTGCCCAGGACGATATGCCTCGGCAGATGGTTGAAGCCACAGGAACTGGTGATGATCGTTTGCTCGGGGGTCAGCCATTTATGGGCCGCGATGCGATCGGCAACCAGCTGGCCGGTCTCGATGTTGGGAGCCTGCACATCGACGGCACCCACGCCAAGCTGACGGTTGCCAAGCAAATGCTCGTAGTGCGGCGTCATGTCATGCTCGATCAGGAATGCATCGCACTCGATCTGGCACACCAGGTCGGCCTTATAACGTCCCGTGTCGAAGTAACGGTGACCGATCTGTCCGTCGTAGTCGGCACCGACCGCGTAGTTGCCCTGGCAGATATGCGCAGTCACGTGCACGTCATCCGGCAAGCCCTCGATCGCTGTGTTGATCGCATCGACACCGGCACGCACCTCTGCATCGTCCGCCACCGTGTAGTACGGCTCGTCGATCTGGATATGCTTGCATCCGGCCTCGGCCAGGCGCCGGAAGTTCTGATGCAGCAGCTTGCCGAGATCGGCAATCATCCGCTGCATGTTGTTGTAATGCTCGTCGTACGCCACGACCGCCAGCAGATGCGGTCCCGTCATGGTGATCTTCACCGGCTTGCGCGCGAAACTGGAAACCATGCGGAATTCATCGACCAGCCCCAGGTCGGTGGTGTCATCGATCGGCCCGCGACAGACTGCGGCCGGATGGAACACGTTGGGATCGTGCGTGCTGATCGGCCGCGGCCGGTTCTCGTTATGAAACGCAGGAATCCTCTGCCAGAAATGATTGAGCATGGCGTTCGGCGGTGCGTGACGGTTATGCGTGCGCCGATGCATCTCGCCGCCGGTGATGACATCGATCCCAGCAGCTTCCTGCTCGAGGATTGCTGCCTGAGTTGCCCGAAACTGTGCATCGGTGAAGTCGGCAGCCGAGAGCTGCCCCAGGGTGACCAGCCGATCCAGCGCCTCGTACCAGCGCGGAACGCTGTGCGCACCGACGACAGTCGTCGTGTATGGCTCGTAGCGAGGCATCGTTGCCGCCTTGTAGCCGCAATAATCATAGATTGGGTTCACTGTGGCGTGACCCCCGGTGCCACAGAATTCGGAATACATCTCAACTGAAAGCAGCCGGCTTGGCAATGGCACGCATTTCATCCGCCGAGCACGTTCTCCCTGCAGAACCTGCCAGGCTCGCCGGCTGAGGCATTTACCACACCATCTGCCGCTCCTTGTGCGGTTTGCGGCGGCTCGGGTTGGTGAAATTGGTCCACTCCGTCACCGGCATGAAGCGCGGCGCCAGGAACTGGTAGGTACGGCCGAGCAACGCCAGAACGCCCTCGTCGAAGCTGACACTTGCCACGTCCCACTCGGCCAGCAGCGATTGCCATGCCCGCTGCGTGCGGTACAGCCAGTCGCGATTGGAACGGATGAAGGTGCGCTGGCTTTCAGCATTGCGCAGCGCCGACATCACCTCGCCGGTCTGCGCATCCAGCTCCTCGAACCGTCGGCCGATCTGGGCCAACGCTGCCGCAGTCAGCCGGCGGACCTGGGTGAGCGTCTCCAGATGCGAGCCGTCACCGCGATAGGCCATGGCCATCCGATGCAGCTTGTCGGCCATGGACTTCACCCGATGCAGCAGACGCTCGCGCAGTGCCTCGATGTAGGCAAGCTCATGCGCCAGTTCCTCGACCAGCCGCACCACTGACTTGCTGTCCGGCAGGCCCAGCGCTTGCGCGGCCTTGACGAAGGCCTGCTGCACGAGATGCCGCCGCGACGGGTCGTCCGCGATCTGCAGCAGTGCCTCCGCGTCCAGGTTAGGCGCATCGGCGCCGGTGCCGGAGTTCAGCCAGGCGACCAACTGCCATTGCAGGCGGGCATCGGCGATCTGCAGGTGCATCGCATCCGGCTCCCAGCTTGCCTGCCCGCTCAGAACCTCGGCCGGCAATGCATCGCCGATCCGCAGCCCGGCAATGAAATCCAGCGACTGGGCGATCAGTCCCAGCATCCGCCCATCGTCGCACTCGTCCGCGATGGCAAACTCGCGCTGTAAGGAACGCAACGGGATCGCGGCTTCCTTGTCGCCGAGCTTCACCACCATCACCGGCATGCCATCGGTCTCGGCACGACGGAACACCGGCTCGCCGAACGAGGTGAACACACGATGGGCCAATACACAGCGATCGGAGGCACAGGGATCGGGGGCACAGTGATCAGGGGCACAGTGATCAGGGGCGAGGGCGGTCGATTCGAGAACCATGGCTGGCACCGGCGTCGTCGTGATCGCCATCCCACCACATCCCGGTGAACAGACGGTAAGTGCGCGGAAACTTGCCGCGGACAGCGATCCGGGCCATGAGCTTGCGGATGCAAATGCTGCTTCCGGCGAAATGACACCGTTCGCCTGGCTCATTGGGTTTGTCCTGCCGGCCTGCGCCGCGACCGGCGCGCAAGGCCTGCCCACACCGGCTCTGATGGACCTGAGCCATATCGAGCGCCCGGCCAGCCCGAACACCGCGCTTGCCGCCCCGGAGGGAACCCAGCCCAAGCCGGATATCGCCACCCCGGTCTATGCGATATCGGCCGCCGGCCTTTACGCGGCCGTGCTCCAGGTTGCCGCGGGCCAGCCGCGAACCTTCGTGGCAGCCGCGTTCCCCGCGGAACGTCAGGTGCATTTCGTCGCCCGTAGCGCGATGTTGAACTTCCCCGACCTGGTCGCCGCCCAGGTCAATGAAGCGGGGCCCGGCCGTAGCACCCTCGTGCTGTATTCACGCAGCGTGTACGGTTATGGCGACCTGGGCGTGAACCGCCAGCGCCTGGCCACCTGGCTTACCGCACTGCAAACAACGCTGAGCACTCCCGCCAACCACCCAGACGAGAGATAGGCTCCCATGCACAGTCTCAGATTATTCGTGGGCGACACCTGGCGCCTCTCCAGGCCGTATTTTACGTCGGAAGAAAAGTGGTCCGCCTGGGGATTGCTGGTCTCCGTCCTGGCCCTTCGCCTGCTCCTGGTCGGCATGACGGTCGTGCTGAGCTTTTGGAACCGCGAGTTCTTCAACACCCTGCAGGACAAGGACTTCACCGCGTTCTTCGAGCTGCTGTTCGTCTACCGCTTCACGCCCAGCGGATTGATGCCGGGCTTCTGCGAAATCGCCGCCGTCTACATCGTGGTCGCGGTGTATTTCACCTATCTGTCGCAATGGCTGCAGATCCGCTGGCGCCGCTGGCTCACCGTCCGGTTCCTGGATGAATGGCTGGCCGACCGTGCCTATTACCGGATCAGCCTCACCACCGATCGGGCCGCGATCGGCACCGACAACCCCGACCAGCGCATCGCCGAGGACATCCGCGATTTCATCGACAACACGCTGACACTCGGCATCAGCCTGCTGGCCAATATCGTGACGCTGGTGAGCTTCCTGGGAATCCTGTGGTCGCTGTCCGGCACGGTCACCGTGTTGGGCATCGCGATCCCCGGCTACATGGTCTGGGTTGCCCTGGTCTACGCCATCGTCGGCACCTGGCTGACCCATCTCGTCGGCCGCCCACTGGCCGCACTCCGGTTTCGCCAGCAGCGGGTGGAAGCCGATTTCCGCTACAGCCTGGTGCGAGTGCGCGAGAACATGGAGGGCATCGCGCTCTACTCAGGCGAAGCGGGGGAAAAGGATATACTGGGCCATCGTTTTCACAGCGTCGTGGGCAACTGGTGGGCCATCATGCAGCGCACCAAGCTGCTGAACGCGCTAACCGCAGGATATGAGCAGGTCGCAGTCATCTTCCCGTTCATCGTAGCCGCACCGCGGTTCTTTTCCGGACAGATCCCGTTGGGAGGACTGACGCAGACCGCGGGTGCCTTCGGACGTGTGCAGGATGCTTTGTCCTGGTTCATCACGCGGTACGCCGACCTGGCCCAGTGGCACGCAATCGTCGAGCGGCTGATGACCTTCCACCGTGCGGTGATTGCCGCACGTGCCGCCTACGGCACGGGACTGGGGGTCTCCGGTGCACCCGACGGGATCGTGCAGACGCACGGCCTCACGCTGGCGCTGCCGAACGGGAGCAACCTGCTGGAGAATACCGACCTGGTGTTCCAGCCGGGCCAGTCGGTCATCCTCACCGGCCGGTCCGGATCGGGGAAATCCACCTTGTTCCGCGCGCTCGCCGGAATCTGGCCGTTCGGCCAGGGACAGGTGCAGCGGCCGGCGGAGCGCTGCCTGTTCCTACCCCAGCGTCCTTACATCCCGCTGGGAACGCTGCGCCACGTGGTGACATATCCGCTGCCGGCCGAACGGTTCAGTCGGGACGCGATCGCCAAGGCGTTGGAAGACGCAGGCCTGCCCGGCCTCGTGCCGCAACTCGATCGCGAGGAGAACTGGGCGTTGCAGCTGTCTGGCGGCGAACAGCAACGCGTCGCACTGGCACGCGCCCTGCTCGCCAAGCCGGACTGGCTGTTCCTGGATGAGGCGACCGCCAGCCTCGATCCGGAGGCTGAAGCCCAGCTCTATCAGACATTGAAGACAAGGTTGCCGCACACGACGCTGATTTCCATCGCGCATCGCCCGTCGGTCGCGGAATTCCACGAGCGCCGGCTGGTGCTGCAACGCGAGGGCGACAAGCCCGGCACGGTGGTCCCCGGCGACCTTGCGCCGGCGAACGGCGGCGGCGGATGAGCCGTATCGGCATTGGGCGCCGCGGAAGTCGCACGGCTTCCTGTCGGTAGCCACCGCTGATCGCCTGCCCGGCGCGCCGTCGCGTCGCACAACCCGCGGAAATCGCCGAATTTTCCCTGGGCATATCCGGCTGATCGCGCACACTTTAAACATGCTATAGCGAGACGATCGGCCGCCTCGCGAAGGAGCATTTCGATGCGCACCCAGGCTACCCTTGCAGCCATCGCCATCCTGGCCGCCGGACTCCTCTCACCGGCAACCGGTTCGGCGCAGACCAGCCCGACCTCGGAGCAAATCGTCAAGTCGCTGACTCCGACCAGCATCAATGGCCCGACGCGCGGCATCCGGCTTGCCCCGGGGTCGTCCGCCCAGCCGCAAGGGACCGCTTCACCGCCGCCGGCTGCCGCATCCGCTCCGGCGGTTAGCCTCAGCGTGCAGTTCGCATCGGGCTCCGCCGAACTGTCGCCGCAGGCGATGCAGTTGCTGGACCGGCTTGGCCGGGCGCTCACGGATCAGTCGCTCGCCGCCTACCGGTTCCGGATCGAAGGCCATACCGACACCGTCGGGACCCGCGAATACAACAAGGACCTGTCCGACCAGCGTGCCAACGCGGTGGTGGACTACCTGTCCGGCAAATTCCACGTTGACCGCAGCCGCGTGCAGGCGATCGGCATGGGCGAGGACGGACTCGCCGTCGCCACCCCGGATCAGACCCCCGAGCCGCGGAACCGCCGCGTACAGGTGGTCAATATCGGCAGCTGATAAGGATTTCACTGCGATGCGACCATGCGGTTGTCTGGCACCCCAGCTGAGGACCCGGTCATGCGATTGACCACCACCCTGCTGGCCGCCGCCGCGGTTGCGGCCGCATGCAACAGCAGCCCGGTTGCCCAGGCGCAGGGCAACCCCAGCGTCGACCAGATCGTCAAGTCGCTCACCCCGACTCAAGGCGGGCCATCGACCCGCGGCATTCATATCAACGCGCCGCCCGAGGTCAGCCTGAGCGTGCTGTTCGCTACCGGATCGGCGGAGCTGACCCCACAGGCGATCCAGACCCTGAACGACCTTGGCCGCGCGCTCACCGACCCGACGCTCGCCGCCTACCGGTTCCGCATCGAGGGCCACACCGACACGGTGGGCAATCGGGACGCCAACAAGGCACTGTCGGATCGTCGGGCAGCCAGTGTGGTCGATTACCTGGCCGGGCGATTCCAGGTGGACCGCGGACGGCTGCAGCCGGTCGGCATGGGGGAGGACGGTTTGCTGGTCCCAACGCCCGATCAGACCCCGGAGCCGCGTAACCGCCGTGTGCTGGTGGTGAACACCGGAAGCTGAGGCGGGCGGCCCGTTGCGGCCACCCGTTCTGTGTTCCGGCTACGCGTTCCGCTGCCCCTCGGCCGGATACACCGCACGCGGCCGGATCAGGTTGCCGTCCTGCCACTGCTCCAGCGCGTGGGCGATCCAGCCGACGGTTCGTCCGACGGCGAACACCGCGAACGCAGCGCCGGCGGGCAGGTGCAACCGCTTCTCCAGCATCAGCAGCGCGAAATCGATGTTCGGCGCGACGCCAGTCATCCTTTGCATCACCTCGATCAGCCGTTGCACATGTCCGCGCGGCGCCAAATGCGGCAGCAGCGCCGCAGCGCGCGGGTCGCCGTTCGGATACAGCGGATGGCCGAACGCCGGAATCCGCTCGCCGCGTGCCAGCCGGGCTGCCACGGCGCCCTCCGGATCGGCCATCACCAGCGGATCCGCCAGCAGCGTGCGCACTTCGTCGGTTGCGCCACCGTGCAGCGGACCGATCAGTGCCGACAGCCCTGCCAGCACGCAGGCGCCGAGTGGTGCCCGGGTCGATGCCACCACGCGAGCCGCATAGGTTGATACGTTGAGTTCGTGGTCTGCCGTCAGCACCAGAGCGCGGCGGATCAGATCGGCGCACCTCGGCGCGACGCCCCAGGCCGCTGCCAACCGCTCATGGAGCGGCTGTGACGACGGCCGGCCCGTGGCGCCGGACGCGCCGGATGCGGCCCAGGCAATGCGATCGAGAATGCGCATCGCGTCCGGCAATACGCCCGGCACACGACCGGTCCAGCGCCCGGCCATGGCGAGTTCGGCCGCCGCAGCAATACAGCGTTCGGCAACGCCCGAGGCGGCGCGCGCCCGCGGCCATGCCCGCCCGGACCACTGCTGCGGCAACACGTCTACCTGCCACAGCAGCGCAGCGACATCCTCCAGCGTTGCCGTGGCGGACAGCGCGATCGCGTCCTGTCCGCGATACTCCAGTCGGCCGTTCTCAATGCGGGTGATGGCGGAGGCCAGGATCGGCTCCCCCCAGCTTATCGTCGAGGCGGCGACGGCGCGACGGCTGCGGCCGCTGCGATTGCGGTCGGCAAGCCGGCCTACATCGGCCGCGTCGTACAGGCTGCGCCGGGGATCGTCCGGAGCGGCGACGGTGCCGATCCGGCTGCGGCTGACATAGGCATACAGGGTCTGGCGCGACACACCGAGCCGGGTGGTGGCCTGTTCGGCGGTCAGCCAACGGCCGGGCGACTGTGCGGCATCATCTGGCATGTTGATTCACTTGATCAAGATTGACGACATATCAGGGATGTATGACATCGCCGGGCCGGCAGGAAAAGGAGAACGCAGATGCCGCGTGGCGAGACAAGCAATGTGGCCGACGGCCTGGAGCACGTGGTCGCAGCCGAGACGGTGCTGAGCAAGGTTGATGGCGAGGCCGGGGTTCTGATCCTGCGTGGCCATTACCTGCAGGACATTGCCGGGCGTCGCAGCTTCGAATGGCTGACCGGTGTGCTGTGGCAGGATTTCGTCAATCGTCGGCTCGATGAGGACGCGTTGCGTCGCGACCTGGGACTGGCGCGCGAGCGCGCATTCTCCCGGCTTCACGATCTGCTGCCGATCGCGGGCCGATTGCCGCCGTTGGCCGCCGTGCGTGTATTGCTGGCGAGTGTGCCGGACGATGCGGAAGATGCACCATTGCTGTTGACGGCGACGGTGGCGGTGGGGCTGGCGGCGGTGATCCGGCTGCGCGATGGCAAGCTGCCTGTCGCACCCGATCCGCATGCCGGTCACGCCGCGGATTTCCTGCGCATGCTGAAGGGGGCGGCAGCCACGCCGGATGAAGCCGCGGCGCTCGACACCTATCTGGTGAGTGCGGCCGACCATGGGTTGAATGCCTCGACGTTCACCGCGCGTGTCGCGGCTTCGACGCGGGCAAGCCTTACCGATGCGGTGACCGCGGCGCTGTGCACGCTGAAGGGACCATTGCATGGCGGCGCACCGGGGCCGGTGCTCGACATGCTGGACGCAATCGGACCGGCGGAGAATGCCGAGGCGTGGCTGGATGCGGCGGTGATGCGCGGCGATCGGCTGATGGGATTCGGCCATCGCGTCTACCGCGTGCAGGATCCACGCAGCGACGTGGTGAAGGCGGTGGTGTCACGACTGAACCGCGACATCGGCCGCTTGCATTATGCCGAGGCGGTGGAGCACGCGGCGCTTGCGGTGCTGGCGAAGCGCAAGCCGAACCGATCGTTGCAGACCAATCTGGAGTTCTACACAGCGCTCCTGCTGGAAGCACTCGGCCTCCCGCGCGATACGTTCACCGGCGCGTTTGCCGTGGCGCGCGTGGTGGGATGGATTGCGCATGCGCTGGAACAGCAGGAAGGCGGCCGGCTGATCCGGCCGCAATCCGAGTACATCGGGCCCGCCGCGACATAGGACGCAGCGCCGGGAGGGCGGCGACCGGGTATCGCCGCCCTCACTGCTCGCCGAACACATACTCGGCGGAGATGTCCTTGCCCGTGTAGTCCGTCAACAATGCAGCCGACACCACGCTGATCACCGAACACACCGTGATGTAGATCGATATCACCACCCATGAATGGTAGGTCGCAAACAATGCCGCTGCGATCAGCGGAGCGGGGCCGCCGGCGATGATCGACGCAAGCTGATAGCCGATCGACGCACCCGAATAGCGCAGGCGCCCGGTGAAGCTTTCGGCGATCAGGGCCGCCTGCGGCCCATACATGATGTCGTGCGGGATCAGCGACACGACGATCGCGGCAAAAATCCAGAACGGCACCAGCGTGTCGAGCAGCGCGAAGTAGATCCAGCCGAATACGCCGGTGAGGATCGCACCGATGATATACACCCGCTTCCGACCGAAGCGGTCCGACAGATGTCCCGCGAGCGGGATGGAGAAGAACGACACCAGCGACGCCACCAGGACCGCGGTCAGCAGCAGGTCGCGCGACACCTTCAACGTGCCCACGCCATAGGCGAATACGAACGCCGTGAAGATGTAGAACGGCGCCTGCTCCGCCATGCGCGCGAAGGCGCTGAGGAACACCTCCTTCGACTGCAGGCGGAACACTTCGGCGATCGGCGCGCGTTCGATACGGTTCTCCTCGACCAGGCGGCGGAATGTCGGGGTTTCCAGGATGCCAAGACGGATCCACAGGCCGATGCCCACCAGAAGGATGCTGATCAGGAACGGTATCCGCCAGCCCCAGGTGATGAAGGCATCGCCCGACATCGAACTGAACACCAGCACCGCGAGGTTCGCCAGGAACAGCCCTGACGGCACGCCGAACTGCGGCCATGACGCGACGAAGCCGCGATGGTGGCTGGTGCGCGCCCATTCCATCGACAACAGCACCGAACCGCCCCACTCGCCGCCGACGCCGATGCCCTGGACGAAGCGCAACACGGTCAGCAGGACGGCTCCCCAGATGCCGATGCTGTCATAGGTCGGCACCAAGCCGACCAGGAACGTCGCGATCCCCATCAGCATCAATGTGGCGATCAAGGCGGACTTGCGGCCGAGACGATCGCCCCAATGGCCGAAGATCGCGGCACCGATCGGGCGGGCCGCGAAACCGACCGCGTAGACCGCAAACGCCTCCAGCGTTCCGACCAGCGGATCGGAATGCGGGAAGAACAGCCTGGCAAACACCAGGCCGGTGACAGTGCTGTAGAGGAAGAAGTCATACCACTCGATCGTGGTACCGACGGTGGCAGCGACGACCGCGCGCCGCAGCTGCGCACGGTGTTCCTGTTCGCTGAGGGCGGTTGCCTGCCACGCGGGTTTGGACACGCTGCCGGACATGGTGTTGCCTCCCGTCGGACGCTATGAAACAACCTGATCGATCAGGTTTTGCCCGTCACATGGGAGTCGGGCAAGAACGTGGCGGAACGGGGAAGCGACGCGAATGCCAGGATTTACCAGACGTCATTTTATCGCGACTGCTGCCGCCGGCTCTGCTCTGGCACGCAGCGCAGCGGCGCAGGATCTGCCGGCGCACGAGCGTGAGCTGTATGACGCGGCAAAGCGGGAAGGCGAACTGACCTGGTATTCCGGCCAACTCAACGCGGAAACCGGTGAGGCGGTCGGCCGCGTGTTCACCGCGCGCTATCCAGGGGTGAAGGTGAACGTCGTGCGCAGCACGTCGCAGGTGGCCTATCAGCGGCTGTCGCAGGACATGCAGGCCGGTGTCGCGCAATGCGACATGTTCAGCTCGACCGATTACGGGCACTACCTGTTCCTGAAGCGCGAGGGCAAACTGCTGCAGTTCCGCCCGCAGAACGCCGATGGGCTGCTGAAAGCGGTGCGCGATCCGGACCCGGATCATTTC
Source organism: Acetobacteraceae bacterium (assembly GCA_036265005.1). Taxonomy (GTDB): domain Bacteria; phylum Pseudomonadota; class Alphaproteobacteria; order Acetobacterales; family Acetobacteraceae; genus JAMXLO01. The sequence goes on from DATAPW010000092.1 coordinate 26,888, forward strand.
TGGCAGATCTCGGACCTCGGCATCTACATGAACATCCATAACACGCAGAAGGTCAGCGTGGCGGATGCACCGAAAAGCTGGAAAGACCTGCTCGATCCGAAGTGGAATGGACAGATCGCCGTCGGCCATCCCGGGTATTCCGGATCGATCGGCGTGATGTGCGTGGTACTGACCAAACTGTATGGCTGGGACTTCTTCGAGGCGCTCGAGAAGAACAAACCGCAGATCGGCCGTTCGTCCGATGATCCGGTCACCCTGCTGAATGCCGGCGAACGCTCGATCGGCATGGGCGTTTCGTTTTCGCTGCCGCTGCTGAGCCTGTCGCGCGGCAATCCGCTGGCACTGATCTATCCGACCGAAGGCACCATCGCGGTGTATTCGCCGAGTGCGATTCCGAAGAATGCACCGCACCCGAATGCGGCGAAGCTGTTCATGGAGTTCATCTGCGCACCGGCCTATGCCGAGGTGCTGCGGAAGTACTATGTGATGCCGCTGCGCCCGGAGGTGCCCCCGCCGGACGGGGTGAAGCCGCTTGACCAGATCAAGTTGATCGGCGCGACGCCGGAGGAAATCGAGAAGGGGGTTCCGGAGGCGAAGGAACGCTGGCGCGACACGTTCGGCGTCTGACGATGCCCCCTCCACAGCCCTCCCCGGCTTACGCAGGAGAGGGGGTCACCAGAGAGTTCCCGCTTCCGCGGAGCGGAGGACGGTCAGGGTGGGGGCTGCGTCGCATCGAACCTGCCACGCTGTTATGGATCGCCCTGGTTGCCGCGTTGCTGTTCCTCGTCGCATTGCCGATGACCAAGCTGCTCATCGTCAGCCTGACCACGCGCACCGGCAGCTTCACCTTTGCCAACTACCTCACCGCATACGGCCGGGCGCGCTATATCGATGCACTGGTCAATTCACTGCTGCTCGCCTGCGCCACCACTGGTTACTCGATCCTCTTCGCGGTGCCGACCGCATGGGCGATGTCGCGCACCGACATGCCGGGCAAAGCGCTTGTCTGGCTCACCGTCCTTGGCGCGTTCATACTGCCGCCGTATCTCGGCGCCATCGGCTGGATTCTGCTCGCCGGACCGAATGCCGGCTTCATCAACCAACTGTGGCACTGGATCAGCGGACTGACCACGCCACTGGTGAATGTCTACACGTTCAATGGACTGGCGCTGGTGATGGCGATGCAGTCCTTCCCGCTGATCTTCATCTTCGTGAAGGCGGCGCTGGACCTGGTGTCGTCCGAGATGGAGGACGCCGCCAACATCCTCGGCGCCGGCATGTGGAAGACCTTGCGCAAGGTCACCCTACCGCTGGTCATTCCGTCGATCATCGGCGCCAGCATCCTGGTGTTCCTGGAAGCGGTGGCGTTGTTCGGCACCCCGGCGATCATCGGCATTCCGGCCCGCATCAACGTCGCCACCACCCAGCTTTGGCAGTTCTTCGAATACCCGGTACGCGTCGAGGTCGCCGCTGCCTACGCCATGCCGATGCTGCTGATCACGCTGGCGATGGTGGGCGCGCAGCGGATGCTGTTCGCCCGGCGGGGCTACGTCTCGCAGACCGGCAAGGGCGGTGAGCGGCGGCCGATCCAGCTTGGCATCTGGCGTTGGCCCTTGCTGGCCTGGTGCCTGGCGGTTGGCCTGCTTGCAGTGGTGCTGCCGATGCTGGTGCTGCTGGAGGCATCGTTCGCGCGCGCCTGGGGCCGCGGCATCGGCATCGACAACTTCACGCTGCAGAACTACCGCTTCCTGATCTTCCAGCACGAGACAGCACTGTCCACCATCTGGAACACGGTGTGGTTCTCCGCCGTGTCCGCCACGCTGGCAGTGCTCATCGCGCTGCTTGCCGCCTATGTGGTGAACCGGCGGCTGGTGCGCTTTGCCGGCGCGCTCAGCTTCCTGGCAATGGCGCCGTTCGTCATACCCGGCATCGTCATGGCGATCGGCTTCTACGCCAGTTACGCCGCTCCGCCGCTGGCGCTGTACGGCACCGCCGCCATCATCATCCTGGCATTCACCGCGCGTTTCCTGCCGATCGCATTCGCCAACTCCAATGCCGCAATCAGCGCGCTGCATCCGGAAATGGAGGAGGCGGCGCGCATCCTTGGCTGTGGCCGGCTGCAAACCATCGTCCGGATCACCGCACCGCTGCTGCGCAAAAGCCTGCTGGCGGGCTGGCTGATCGTGTTCATCGTGGCGACCCGCGAGCTATCGACCGCGATCTTCCTGGTCGGCCCGAATACGCGGACCATGGCGGTGCTGCTGTATGACCTCAGCGAGGCGGGCAACTTCGAGGTGCTGGCAGCGCTTGGGGGGATTCTGCTGGCGATCACCTTCGCACTGGTCGGTATCGGCATGAAGCTGATCGGCCGCGACTTCATGCTGCGACGGATGTAGCGCGTCGATCGAACCTGCCGCGTCATTCGTCAGTCGTGCGGGCCGGGAACGAAGAGAGGCGGGGCATTCGCTCTACCGATCGCATGCCAGCGCACCAGGCGCAGTTTGCCGGCGCGCATCAGGCGGAAGCGCGCCAGCCACAATTCTGCCTCGCGCACCACCATCGCGACCTGCTGCAGCGTCGGCCGCGTTGCCTCCATCGAGCGCACCGCCGTCCGCCAGCCCGCGACGGCCTGCTGCATGTGTCGGCGGGAAATATCCTCGACGATCCTCACGTCGAACCCGAGGCGGCCCAGAATCCGGGTCATCCTGAGTTCGCTGGGAATGTCAGGCGCGCGATGGTCCAGCCGGACCCAGGCGGCGACCATCTGGTCATTGGGGTCCAGCGCCAGGTCGGCCACCAGTTCCACGAGCACGAACTGTCCGCCGGGCTTCAATGCCAGCGACACTGCGGCCAAGGCCTCCTCGGGCTTGGCGCCATGCAGCGGCTCAATCGCCATGGCATGGTGAAAATAATGCAACGGAAATTTTGGTGCGTGCGGACTCCACTGCTCGACCAGCGCGCGCCGGCCCAGTCCGGCGCGCAGGCTGCGCTCGTTGGACAACGCAACCAGGCGCGCATTGGCCTCGTAGCCGGTGACCCACACGCCAAGCTCGCTGGCGATGCAGCGGGTCGCGCCGCCGGGGCCGGCGCCGAGCAGCAGCAGGCTGGACGCAGCCGACAGGCCCATCGGGTTGGCGAGGTGCAGCAACTCCGCGGCGCCGCCCGGGAACAGGAACCCCTCGCCCCACAATGCCTCCGCCACGCTGATGCGCGCACTCGGCCAGACCGGATCGTCGTCGGTCGCCAGGCCTGCGTCGGGAACCAGCGACAGGGCGGCTTCGGTGGTTTGGGCGGCCATCTGCGGCGCGTGCGCATGCCGCCCGAACAGAGACCGCACGCTGTCGAGCAGCATGGCGCCACACCTCCACGCGGCAGCATGCTTACAAACAGTTGAGGAAGCGTTGAAAGACCGCAGCGCCGATCGACGCGTCGGCCGGCAACTGAAACGCTTTTACAAGGCGTCCAGGCATATACCCCCGGCATGCCGCCACCCAGGAATTTGCCTGCCCGCCTGATCGACCAACTCCGTCAGGCGGATTGGCTTACCCGCGACCGCGTGATTGCCTGGGGCTTCGTGCTGTTCATCGAGGAACTGCTGCTGCTGGCATTCCTGGCACTTTGGCAGCATAGCGTGTTCGTTCCGGTTCAGTCCCCACCGGCGTCGGATTTCGTCAGCTTCTATGCTGCCGGAAAGCTCGCGTTGGCCGGGACGCCGCAACTGGCCTATGACCAGGCCGCGCACTACCTCGCGCAACAGCAGGCGACGGATCCCAGTTCGCCGCACCAGTATTTCTTCTATCCGCCGGTCTACCTGATCCTGTGCGCGGGCCTGGCCTCGATGCCGTATTTCGTGGCGTTCGCGCTGTTCCAGGCCTGCACGCTGGGCATGTTCATCGTCATGATGCGGCGGTTGCTGCGCGAGCAGGGCGCCGGCTGGCTGGCGCCATTGCTCGCCTTCCCCCCCGTGTTCTGGACCCTTGGCCTTGGCCAGAATGCATTCCTGACCGCGGCGCTGTTCGGCGGCTTCACCTTGATGGTGGATCGACGTCCGGTCGGCGCCGGCATCCTGCTGGGCGCGCTCTGCTACAAGCCGCATTTCGGCCTGCTGGTGCCAGGCGCACTCATCGCCGGCCGGCGCTGGGTCGCATTTGCCGCGGCCACGATCACTGTCGCCTGGCTGGTCGGCATCTCGATTGCCCTGTTCGGCTGGCAGACCTGGCAGGCCTACCTGACCGCTTTCGCCCATTCCGGCGAGGTCTACGATTCCGGTGCGATCGACTTCGCCGGCATGGTCACGCCGTACGGAGCCGCACGGCTGCTCGGCTTCGCACCATGGCCCGCCTACGCCGTCCAGGGCGGCGCGGCGCTGTTCATGGCGGTATTGATCGCACTGCTCTGGCGCGGCAATGCGAGCCGCAACCTGCGTGCCGCCTCGATGCTCAGCGCAACACTGCTCGCCGTGCCGCTGGCATTGCTCTATGACAAGCTGCTCGCCCTGGTCGCCATCGGCTGGCTGCTGCGGGAGGCCAGGGAGCGTGGCTTCCTGCCATGGGAAAAGCTGGTCCTGGTCACGGTCTATCCCCTGGCGCTGCTGACCTGGACGGCAGGCGAGGCATTCCATCTGCCGCTCGGGCCGATGGTCACCTGCGCCATCCTGGTGCTGTGCCTGCGCCGCGTGTGGCTCGGCCGCCCGGCCGGCAAAGCGACGCCGCCGCCGAGGGGTATTGGTTACGCGCCAGCCTTGGGAGCCAATCCGTAGCGTTTGAACCAGGCGATCGCCTTCTTCCACGCGTCCTCTGCATCCGCTTGTTGGTAACTGGGGCGGTAATCGGCATGGAAGCCATGCGGAGCATCCGGATAGACTACCAGTTCCACGGTCTTGTGTGCCGCCTTGGCCTTGGCCACCGCCTCCTGCACATCGGCCACCGGGATGACGGTGTCCTTGCCGCCGTACAGCGCCAGTAGCGGACATTTCAGCTTGTCGGCGATGTCGATCGGCGAAAGCGGCTGGATCGGGCTGGCGGCACCTTTGATCGGGCCATACCACGCGACCGCTGCCCGCAGCTTCGGATTATGCGCCGCGTACAGCCAGGTATTGCGGCCACCACGACAGAAACCGGTGACGCCGACATGGCTCGAACTGCCATGGTTGCGCGCCGCCCAGGCCAGCGTCGAATCGAGGTCGCTCATGAGTTCCGCGTCGGGCTTCTTGTTGATCACGTCGGAAACGATCTGCTTGACGTCGGTCATTTTCGAAAGATCGGCGATCCGCGCATAGATCTCCGGTGCCACCGCCATGTAACCGAGCTTGGCGAACCGGCGGCAGGTGTCCTTGATGTATTCATGGACGCCGAAGATCTCTTCGTTCACCAGAATGACCGGGAAGCCGGTACCCTTGGCGGGTCGCGCGTAATAGCCGGGCAACTGGCCATCCTTGACCGGGATCTGCATCTCGCCGGCATCGAGGCCGGTGGTGTCGGTGTGGATCGCCTGCGCTTCAACGCGCTGCGTCGCCAGCGTGAAACCACTGATCAGGCTGGTCATCACAAAGCCCCGACGGGCAAACGGGTAGCGCTGCAGGCCAGAGATCTCGGTGACGTCATTCATTATAGGCTCTCCCCCTGAGTGTGACGGCGCAGACTTGGGGAAGCTGCGGAATTCCGCAATGGCACGACCGCCACCCAAAATGGCCGCCGGCTGGACTGGTCAACCGGCTCAGGGCAGCATCGGTCACAAGCAAGGAGTCCTGGGGAGGAAGCTGGGGTGGCCAATGGTCCGAGCTCACGGCTGACCGATCTCGATCCGTGACGATCATATTCCGCCCGTCCGTCATGGACAGGCTGGCGCTTTCGGTCGAGGCATTGGTCGCCGTCGCCATCGTGGTCAACATCGCCACGACGTTCGCCAACGCGGTCGTGCGCTACCTGTCCAACCAGGATTTCTCCTGGGCGTCCGATGCCTGGACCATCCTCATATCGATCATCACATTTCTTGGCGCCCCGGCCTATTTCCGCCGCGGTTCCGGCATGGCCTACACAGCGCTCATCGACCAGTCGTATGGCCTGCGGAAACAGACGCTGGAGGCATGTGGGCTGGCTATATTCCTTGGCGTGTGCCTGGTCGCACTTGCCGCTTATCCGGCATTCCTCGCCGGACAACTCACCCAGTCCCTGCCAGTGCTTGGCCTGAACTCAGGCTTTGTCGCGATCTGGCTTGGTTGCGGCCTTGCATTGTTCTGTATGTTCTCGATCGAAAAGCTGGTGGTCCTGGATCGGCGGTCGATTGCAGTCGGCGTCGGCATTGCCGCGATGATGGCCGCGGCGACCATCGCCTTGCGCTGGGCTTACGCCGGCGATGTCATCGACATGGATCCGTTCATTCCGATCGTGCCGGCATTGATCATCGGGTTCGTCACCGGCGCGCCCATCGCAGGCATCCTCGCCCTTGCCGGCCTGCTGTATTTCGTGATCACCGGCGAGGCGCCGATCACCACGGTACCGTCGGCGCTGCAATACGGCGTCAGCAGCTTCGTTCTGCTTGCGGTTCCGTTCTTCATGGTCGCCGGCACGCTCATGGAGGTAACCGGCATGGCGCGTCGGATGATCGACATGGTGCAGGAGTGGGTCGGTCATTGGACGGGCGGCCTGTTGGTCGCCGAAGTCGTCGCGATGTACGTCTTCTCAGGCCTGAGCGGCTCGAAGGCGGCCGACATCGCCACAGTCGGCGGCGTGATGAAGCAACCACTGCGCGACTATGGCTATCCGCCGACGGAATCGGTTGCGGTACTGGCAGCCAGCGCCGCCATGGGCGAGACGATCCCGCCTTCTCTCATGCTCCTCGTCCTCGGTTCCATCACCAGCCTGTCTGTCGGTTCGCTGTTCCTCGCCGGGCTGTTGCCGGCCGCTATCCTGGCGCTGGTCCTAATTGCCGCGGTGATCGTCCGCAGTCACATCCACGGCTATTTCAAGGGACCGAAATTCCGACTCGGGCGCGCATTGCGCAGCACGCCTCTGGCGGTGCCCGCGTTCCTGGTGCCGGTGATCGTGGTAGGCGGGATCGTTGGCGGCATTGCCTCGCCAACCGAGTCGGCGACCTTCGCCGTCGTTTACGGTTTCGCCGCGGCCCTGTTGGTTTACCGCTCCATCGGCGTTCACTCAGCCTGGGTCGCGTTGCGCGATGCCGCTCTGACCGCAGGCATGGTCCTGTTCATGGTCGCCACATCGAACCTGCTATCCCAGGCAATCGTCATCGACGGATTGGGACGCACCCTCGCCAAAGCCTTCACCGCACTGCACAGCCCGACGGAATTCCTGCTCGTCACAGTCGTGGTCATGATCGTCGTCGGCTTCATCCTCGAGGGCATCCCGGCGATCCTGATTGCCGCGCCCATCCTGCTGCCGATCGCAACACGCGTCGGGGTCGATCCACTGCAATACGGCATCGTACTCACCATGGCTGTCGGCATCGGCGTATTCTTGCCGCCGGTCGGCATCGGCTACTATGTGGCCTGTGCCATCGGCGAGGCGCCGGTCAACGCCACGATGCGGCCGAGTTTTATCTACAGCGGGTTTCTCGTCCTGGGCCTGTTGATTGTGGTGTTGTTCCCGCAGATCACGACCTGGGTCCCGCATCTATTCGGCATGCACTAATACCAACACCCGTTGATAGTGACTCATCACTCCATGACGGTGACGTGGTACATGGGTCATAAACAATGAGACACGCACGAAGCAAAAAGCCGGGAGAAACATCCATGGATACGATTGTCAGGCGCATACCGTTGGGGCGACGCAATGTCCTTGCATCGACGCTGGCGATGGGCGCAACGGCCGGCCTCGCCGCGCCGGCCATCGCGCAGCGGGCTCGCGTGCTGCGCTATGGCAGCATGCTGCCGGCCGACAGCATCTACCACCGCGCCTGCGTGATGTTCGGCGATGAACTCGCCAAACTGTCGTCCGGCAAGCTGAAGGTCGAGGTGTATCCCGACTCACAACTTGGTACGATCCCCGAGATGCTGTCCTCAGTGCAGACCGGGTCGCTGCAAATGACCATGGCGGTGTCAGCCTGGTACTCCAAGTTCATGAAGCCGCTCGATGCCTTCACGCTGCCTTACATGGTTCCCTCTGCAGAGAAACTGCAGGCGGCGCTTGGCGGTGCGCTGGGGCAGCGTATTGCCGGCATGGGCGAGGCAACCGGATTCCAAATCATTGGCTACTGGCTGATCGGCGGCCGCCACATCGTCAACAAGCTGCGTCCGGTGAACAAGCCGGCTGATTGTGCCGGCCTCAAGATTCGCGTCATCAACAGCCAGGTTTACATCCAGACCTTCCGCGCACTCGGCGCCACCGCGGTCGCGATGGACCCGTCCGAGCTTTATCTGGCGCTGCAGCAGGGCGTGGTGGACGGGTTCGAGTACCCGTTGCCGGACCTGATCTCCTACAAATTCTACGAGGTCAGCAAGTACCTGTCGCTCGACGGCCACACCACCGACTTCTTCCTGGTCTCGATCAACAAGACGCTCTGGCAAGGCATGTCCGCGGAGGAACAGGGCATGATGGCGCAGGCGATGAAGACCGCGATGGAATGGCAGTGGCGCGAGCAGCCGGGTGAAATCGCCAAGTCCCTGACCAAGCTGAAGACGCTGATGCAGGTGAACGAGTTGTCCGACGCCGACAAGGCGCTGTTCATCGAGGCGACCAAGCCTGTGTACGCGCAATTCGAATCGTCGGTCGGCAAGGAATTCCTCGACTTCGCGCGGAAAGAACTCGGTTCGGCGTAAAATGTCCCTTCGTGATGGCCGGGTTTGTCCCGGCCATCAGTCGAGGCAGAGTGCCGCAACGGATGGCCGGGACGAGCCCCGGCCATGACGAAGCGAGGGCAGCATGACAACGCAGCACCACCACGAGCTTGCCGCCGCCGAACAGGCGCTCTACCGCGCCATGATCGCGCAGGACATCGGCGCGCTGGACACGATGCTGGCGGATGATGTGGTGTACATCCATTCCACCGCCGTCGCGGAAACCAAGGACGGCTATTTCGCCGGCATCCGCGCCGGCGTCTACGAGTACGGCGAAATCACCAGCAGCGACGTCACAGTCCGCTGCCACGGCAACGTCGCCATCCAGACGGGGACCGTGCGGATGTCCGTCAGTGCGCGCAACCAACCCCAAACGCCGATCACCCTGCTGTTCACGCTGGTCTGGAGGCGTGACCAGCAGGGCTGGCGGTTATGGCAGCGTCACGCCACGCGAGCGTCGTGACGCGCCAGACGCCTACCTCATTGCCGACTTCAGGTTCTCACCCAGCTTCGCCAGGAAGTCCTGCGTGTTCCTTCACGCCTGGTCCGGCCCGATCAGCGCCGCAGTACTGGCGAATCGCATTCGCCGCGTCGACCGTCACCGGGTCGTCGGTCTGGTCCCGCCATTCGATGCCTGAACGGGTGGCCCGTCGCGGGAGGGTTTCGAGCGGACCATCGGGCCCCATCCTGGCGGATGCGCTTAGCCATGATCGTCGGTCACCCAACGTGCTCGGATTGGCCGGGCATCTGGGAAATGTCGGTGAACGACTCCTTCTCATCTCCGGGAGACGATGCCGGCGAGCGGCCCCGCTTGCCCTTGCCGCACGCCGGTGCGACAAGGCGTTGAAACCGTGGATATTTCCACGCAATCCAGGCCAACTCGGCGCGCAGAGGTGCAAACATGTCAGATCTCGAGATCGTTTGGACAAAGGTCGATGAAGCTCCGGCGCTCGCGACGTTCTCCCTGCTGCCGATCGTCGAAGCCTTCGTCGGCACGGCCGGCGTGACGATGAAGCTGAAGGACATTTCGCTGACCGGCCGCATCCTCGCCAATTTCCCGGAGAAATTGACGAAAGCGCAACGGATCGGCGACGAACTCGCCGAACTTGGCCAACTCGCAATGCGGCCCGAGGCCAACATCATCAAGCTGCCCAATATTTCCGCCTCGATCCCGCAGCTCCAGGCCGCGATCAAGGAACTGCAAGGCAAGGGTTACGACGTGCCGGACTATCCGGACAACGCCACGACGGACGTCGAGAAGGACATCCGGTCGCGCTACGGCCGCGTGCTCGGCAGCGCCGTCAACCCAGTATTGCGCGAGGGCAATTCCGACCGCCGCGCCGCCGGCGCCGTGAAGCAATACGCCCGCAGCAATCCGCACAAGATGGGCGCCTGGAGTGCTTCCTCCAAGACGCATGTGGCGTCTATGTCGGGCGGCGATTTTTACGGTTCGGAAATCTCGACCACCGTCGGCTCGGCGACCAATGCCCGCATCGAGCTGGTAGCCGCCAGTGGGGGGGTCACGGAGCTGAAGGCGAAAACGCCGCTGCAGGCCGGCGAGATCATCGACGCTGCGGCGATGAGCCGCAAGGCGTTGCGCGCGTTCTACGCCGAGCAGATCGAGGACGCCAGGAAGCAGGGCGTGCTGTTCTCGCTGCACCTGAAGGCGACCATGATGAAGATCTCCGATCCCATCGTGTTCGGCCATGCCGTCTCCGTCTTCTTCGCCGATGTGTTCGAGAAGCACGCCGCCACGCTGGCGCGTATCGGCGTTGATCCCGACAACGGCGTGGGCGATCTCCTGGCGAGGATCGAAACGCTGCCGGACGCCGAAAAGGCAGCGATCAAGGCCGACATCGCGGCCACCTACGCCGCCCGGCCCGGCCTCGCCATGGTCAATTCCGACCGGGGGATCACCAACCTGCACGTGCCAAGCGATGTGATCGTCGACGCGTCGATGCCGGCGATGATCCGCGAAGCCGGCCACATGTGGGGCGCCGACGGCAAGCCGCACGATGCCAAGGCCGTTATCCCGGATCGCAGCTACGCGCGCTTGTACCAGACGGTCATCGAGGACTGTAAGGCCCATGGCGCGTTCGACCCCAGGACGATGGGCTCGGTGCCGAACGTGGGGCTGATGGCGCAGCAGGCCGAGGAATACGGCTCGCACGACAAGACGTTCGAAATTCCCTCGGATGGAACGGTGCGCGTGGTCGCCGACGACGGCACGGTACTGCTGGAACGCCCGGTCGAGACCGGCGACATATTTCGGATGTGCCAGGTCAAGGACGCGCCGATTCAGAACTGGGTCGCGCTCGGGGTGCGCCGCGCGCGCCTCACCAAGACCCCGGCGGTGTTCTGGCTGGACGCCAAGCGCGCGCACGACGCGCAGGTGATCGCCAAGGTCGAGAAATATTTGAAGGAGCAGGATACCGCGGGGCTCGACATCCGCATCCTGGCGCCGGTCGAGGCGATAAAATTCTCGCTCGATCGCATCCGCAAGGGGCAGGACACGATCTCCGTCACCGGCAACGTGCTGCGCGATTATCTGACCGATTTGTTCCCGATCATGGAGCTTGGCACCTCGGCCAAGATGCTCTCGATCGTTCCGCTGATGGCGGGTGGCGGCTTGTTCGAGACCGGTGCCGGCGGCTCCGCGCCCAAGCATGTGGAGCAGTTCCAGCAGGAAGGCTATCTGCGCTGGGATTCGCTCGGCGAGTTCCTCGCCTTGTGCGCCTCGCTCGAACATCTGGCGCAGACCCACAAGAACGCTGACGTGGAAGTTCTCGCCGAAACGCTCGACACCGCCAACGGCAAGATCCTCGAATTCAACCGCTCGCCCGCGCGCAGGGTCGGCGAAATCGACAATCGTGGCAGCCATTTCTACCTGGCACTCTACTGGGCGCAGGCGCTGGCCGCGCAAGGCAAGAGCGCGGCCCTGCAAATTCGCTTCAAGAAGCTGGCCGAGACGCTCGCGGCCAACGAGGCCAGGATCAATGCCGAACTGATTGCCGCGCAGGGCAAGTCGGTGGACATCGGCGGCTACTACCTGCCCGATCCAGCGAAGGCATCGGCCGCGATGCGGCCGAGTGCGACGCTGAATGCCGCACTCGCCGCGCTCTGACGCGGGGTCAGGAACTCGCCAGGGCCGATTGCGAAGCCAGGCCGAGGATCAGGCCGAATTGGCGGCCGCCAAGGCCGACGCGAAGGGGAAGGCCCAGCATCTGGAAGCCGCGTGCGGCGGCGTGGCCGACCGAATTGACATGATCACGGCGGCCAGCCGCGTTGTCGCGCGTGGCTGAAGCTGGCGCGAGCGAGCTACGGCCGGCGTGCTCACGCGACCAATGGTTGTAATCTACCTCACGAAAAGGTTATGCAGCGTTTACGGCGGCGGATCGTGCCGCCGCTCCAACCAGCAGCTTGGTGGCGCACCTTGAGCAGAACCCGGGCGGCTCCGTACGTGGCGGAACGATGAACCTGCGGAGCGGCAGCCAGATCGCCGGACTGTTCGGCATCGTCGCCGCCACCGTGACGCTGGTCGCATTGACCTGGATCGGCACGCTCAGCGCCATCCACACGCAGCGGGCCGAGGCGGAGGCCCGGATCGAAGCCGGCGTGGCGAACCAGGCGGAATTGTTCGAGCAACAGCTGCAGCGCCAGTTCCTGGAGGTCGAGCAGACGCTGCGGATTCTCGCGCGCGCCTGGGAATCGGACCCCGAACATTTCGATTTCCTGCCCTGGCGGGCCCAGCTCGTGCTGTTGAATGAGCTCAGCCCAGCCGTGTTCATCGCCGATGACCACGGTGCGGTGTTGGGCGGCACCGTGCCCGAGGCAGCCGGCACCTTTGTCGGCGACCGCGACTACTTCCGCTACGAGGCCGAGCGGATCTCCGACGACGGGCGGATGTATATCGGCCCCAGCACGATGGGGCCACTGATCCGGCAATGGCACATGAACCTGGCCCGCCCGCTGCACCGTCCCGACGGCTCGTTCGCCGGGGTGATCGTGGCGGGCCTGCGGATCAACGCCGTCGGCAATTTCTACCAAATGGCGAATATCGGCACGCACGGCATCATCGCGGTGGTGGGACTGGACGAAGGCAAGCTACGCGTCGCCGTCGGCTCGAACCCGATCGACCCGGGTTCCAGCATCGCCGATACCGATATGTTCAAGGCGTTGCAGGCCGATCCTAATTCCTTATGGGTCGGCCGGTCGGCGCTCGACGGTACCGAGCGGGTCCACGCCTTCCGCCTCGTGGCGGACCGCGACCTCGGCGTTGTCGTCGCGGTCGATCAGGCGGAGGCAATGCATGCCACGAATGCGTGGGAAACCGGCGCCCTGATCTTCGCCGTCGGCGTCACGGTACTGCTGTTGTCCCTGGCGGCGATCCTGCTGCACGCGATCCAGGCGTCGCGCCGGCGTGACGCGGCGCATGCGCATGACCGCGCCGTCCTCGCCGCCGCCAACAGCCAGCTCGAATTGGCCAAGGCACGCGCCGACGACAAGACAGCGCAGATCGAGGCGACGCTTGCCGGCATGTCGGACGGCGTGGCGATGGTCGATGGCCATTTTCAGCTTGTCGAATGGAACCCCCGCTTTCCGGAACTGGCCGGCATCCCGCCGGAAATACTCCGCGTCGGTCTGCCGATGGTGGACATACTGCGGGCCCAGGCGGCAACCGGTCAGTTTGGCAACGTCGATATCGAGGCGGAGGTCGCACGCCGCATGGCGATCCTGGTGTCCGGCGAGTACCCCAACACCCTCGAGCGCACGCGTCCTGATAGCGGGGTTCTGGAACTGCGCCGCAACCGGCTGCCGGATGGCGGCTTCGTGACGCTTTACACCGATATCACGGCGCGCAAGCGCTCGGAGAACGCGCTGCGCGAGGCCAATGTGCTGGCCGAGGCCGCGACGCGGGCGATGTCGCGCTTCGTCGCGATCGTCAGCCACGAGATCCGCACGCCGCTCAACGCCCTGCTGAACAGTCTCGCGCTGCTGGCGGACAGCGGCATGGGAGCGTCGCAGCAGGCGCTGGTCGCCGTGGCCCATCGCTCGGGAGACGCGCTGATGTCGCTGATCAACGACGTCCTGGAAATGTCTAGGATGGAGGCCGGCCAGCTGACATTGCGTCCCAGCACGTTTGTGCTCCGTCCGCTGATCGAAGCTGTGCTGGAGATGTTCAGCGGCCAGGCCGCGGAGCGCAGGATCGCACTGCGCCTCTCGATCGCACCGGGTGTGCCGGAGGAATTCTACGAAGACCCCGGCCGCATCCGCCAGGTGCTGATCAACCTGCTGTCCAACGCGGTCAAGTTCGCCGCGTCCGGCGAGGTTCGGATAATGGCGGAGATGCGCCAGGAGGCCGGCAAGGCCCAGCTGCGGCTGGCTGTGCGCGACCGCGGACCGGTCATCCCCGACGGTGCGCGGGCTCGCTTGTTCGAGCCATTCTCCCGCCTCGAGCAGGAAGCCAACGTGGTCCCGCTTGGAACCGGACTTGGCCTGACGATCTGCCGGCATCTTGTGGCACTGATGGGCGGTGAGATCGGCTGTAACATCTGGACGGTCGGCAGCCGCGCGGCAGGCAACGAGTTCTGGCTCACGCTGCCGGTCAGTCCGCTTCCGAGCCATGCCGCGGCGGCCCCGCCACACCCCGATGCGCCGGTGCGGCGCAGCCTGCCACGCACGCGGATCCTGCTGGTCGAGGATATTCTTGCCAACCAACTGGTCACCGCCACACTGCTGCGCCGTGAGGGCCACCTGGTGGACATAGCCAGCAACGGCGAGGAAGCGATCAGCGCCGTCGCCGGCCGGCCCTATGACCTGGTCTTCATGGACATCTTCATGCCCGGCATGAGCGGCTTCGACACGACGCGGCGCATCCGGTCCATGGGTGCGCCGGAGGCCAACCTGCCGATCCTCGCCCTGACCGCGAATGTTTGCCCGGAGGACCAGGCGTTGTGCACCGCCGCAGGGATGAACGGCATGCTCGGCAAACCGGTGGCGCTGCAGGAATTGCTCGACGCGATCGCACGGCATGCCTGGCCGCACATACCCCAACGCATCCCCATCCGTGCTGCGGCGACCGCTACAATACCCTCGCAATCGCCAATTTTGTCGGCTGCCCGCCTGGAGGACCTGCGCGCAATGCTGCCGGCCGACAAATTGGCTAGCCTGATCGAGGATTGCCTGGTCGATTTGTCCGAACGCCTCGTGTCGCTGCAGGTGGCGATCCAGGCCGGCGTCGTGGAACAGATTGTCGCACACACCCATGCCATAGCCGGTATGGCGGCGGAGTACGGCATGGCAGCGCTCGAGGCCCGCGTGCGGACTCTGATGCGCCTCGCCCGCGACGAACCGGCGTCGGTTGCTGCCGTGGCCGGAGAGCTGGAAGCCGAGGTGTTCCGCGCGGGCACGGCGCTGCGTGGGGCATTGCAGATCGAAATGGTTTGAGCGGAGGCGGCAGGTCCGGTTCAGCCGTTGTTAACGTCAATGGCCGATGCTGCTCCGCATGGTGTCACTGAGCTCACTCACAGCAGCCTCCAACGGTGTGTCGCCGTTTGGCCAGGATCGGCCACGGCCGGTACAGGGCGTGCGCGCGGTCGGCAGCCAACCGCCGCAGACCGGCGCGCCGGCGGCACCTTTGGCAGTCGCACCGCCCCCGCGGAATGGTGGTGTGGCACCTGGCCGGATCCTGCCGCGCGGATCGCTGCTCGACCTGTCGGTGTGACCGGCACTGGTTGGGGTTCCCGGATGGTCGGCTGCGCCAGGGATTGATCCGGCGCGGCGAACACGGCACCTTTTGAGCATGCCGGAATTTGTCCGCCGGATTCCCGAAGGCGATAACCGTGAACGCCTGATCTGCGCCGATTGCGGTCACATCTCTTATGAGAATCCCAAAGTCGTCGTCGGATCCGTGATCACCTCAAACGACGCCGTGCTGATGTGCCGCCGGGCGATCGAACCACGCCTCGGTTTCTGGACCCTTCCCGCGGGCTATCTGGAGCACGGCGAAACGCTCGAGGAAGGTGCTGCGCGTGAAGCCTGGGAGGAGGCCCAGGTGGATATCCTGCTGGATGGCATTCTGGGCGTGTTCAGCATCAGCCGCATCGGCCAGGTCCAGGTGATTTTTCGCGCCCGCTTCGCCACGCCCGATTCGCCGCGATTTGCTGCCGGTCCCGAGAGCCTTGAAGTCGCCCTGTTCGGCTGGCAACAGATCCCCCGTGCTGAAATTGCGTTTCCATCGGTGAATTGGGCGCTCGAAGCCTGGCGAAAGGCCGGCTCCGGTCCACTTGGCGTGCCCGCGGGCAATCCCGCCAGCGATCCCCGCGGCAGCATCCGGCTGAACCCACCGTCACCGGAGAGCGCAGCCTGATGCGCATCCTGGGTGTTTCGATGGTCGTGCTCGCAACCGCCGGCGCGGCGCCGCCATTGCCCATTCCGCCGATCCCGCCACCTCATCCGCCGACCGCTCAGTCTGCGCCGATGCCGGATCCTGACTACCGGGCTCCGCTGGGGGCGCCGCCAGGCGGCGCCCAGGTCGGCCTCAGCAACTTCCGGGTCCACCGGCCCGATGACAGCCAGGGCTACACGCCCGGTTCGCACTTCCTGTCCAGCGAGGAAAAGCGTCCGATCCAAACTCCCGGCCTGACGGTCCGGGTGCCGCTCCAATAAGCGGGTTTCGGCACGGATCACAGAATTCGCGCTGTTAGCGATCCGATCTCCGTGCAGGGGCTCTTATCCCACCCAACGCGACGTCAAGGGAGAATTAGACGCCACTGGCGATACTCCGTCGTCCGGTCATAGCCGGCCAGGAGTGATCATCATGCGGCAAGGCAACTTCGTCATCGATCCAAAATTGGAGCCCGACAATCTCGCGGATGAACGTGTCAGCATGCCGGGCGTTCGCCGCCAAGCCCGAATTCGCCGAAACCCGCCTGATCCAGATCAATTAGCGCGGCTGCACCATCGCGTATATGACGGTCATACCGCAGCCATAGGGAGGGACGGCAGATGGCTCTGAAGGACATCCTGGTGCATCTGGACGCCACGCCACGATCCGCCGTGCGACTGAACGTGGCCGCCGGTCTGGCAGTTCGGCATGGCGCACACCTGATCGGCATGCATGCGATCGACATCCCGTCGGCGAATTACTTCTATGGCGCCGCGATGCCGTTCGTGCCCGCCAATCCGGAGGAGATCGTGGAACGCATCCGCGCGGAAGCCACCGAGGCGGCCGCACCGGTCGAGGCAGCCTTTCGCGAGCGGCTGCGGCGCGATGGGATCGAAGGCGAATGGCGCCTTGTGGAAGGCAATCCACCCACCATGGTCGCGCTGCATGGCCGCTATGCCGACCTGATCGTGGTCGGTCAACCCAACCCGTACGAGCCCCAGGACGGCGACGCCATCACGGTCACCGCAGTCATGACATCCGGCCGCCCGGTACTTGCGGTGCCGTTCGCCGGCGATTTCCCCACCATCGGCGAGCGCGTCCTGGTTGCCTGGAATGCCAGCCGCGAGGCTGCACGCGCCGTCAACGATGCCATGCCGCTGCTGGCTGGCGCCAAACAGGTCACGGTGCTGGCGATCAATCCGCAGCGCGGCATCGGCGGGCATGGTGACGTGCCGGCCGCCGACATTGCCCTGCATCTCGCACGCCATGGCCTGAAGGCCGAGGCGGCGCATACCGTCGCCAAGGACATCTCCGATGGTGAGGCGCTGCTGTCCTATGCGGCTGACATCGCCGCCGACCTGATCGTCGCCGGCGGCTACGGGCATTCGCGCGCCCGCGAACTGGTGTTCGGCGGAGTCACCCGTACCTTGATCGCGGAAATGACCGCGCCGGTCCTGCTGTCGCACTGATCGCGACTCGGCCCGGTGCGGAACGCCGCAGCGCGCTCCGTCCGGTCCGGCCTCACAGGCGCCGCGGTCACCAAACGAAGAAGGGAACGGTCGCGATCGGAGCGACGCCGGCGTGGGCCGCCGCCGCTTCTGCCTTGAGGAGATCGAAATCGCCCGGCCGGCGCACCAGCCCCTCGCCGTGCACGCCGCCCAGCACCCAGCAGGATGCGATGTCCACTCCGGCCGCACCGGCGATGTCAGTGTGCAGTGCATCGCCGACCGCGAGAATACGTTCGACCGGCAGGTCGAGCAGTTGCAGCACCGGCTGGTAGATCGCCGGATCCGGCTTGCCGATTGAGCGGACATCGCCGCCCAACTCCTGGTAGCGCACGGCCAGCGCGCCGGCACACAGCACACGTACGCCGCCACGAATCACCTGCAGATCCGGGTTGGCGCAGATCATCGGCAAATGATGACGGGCGCAGTCCTGCAGCACCGCCTCGAACTCGGCCAGATCGGTCGGATTGCGATGGTCGTCGGGGCCGGTGTTCAACACGAAGTTGGCCTCGGCCGGCTGTTCGATCTTGGTCAGTTTCAAACCTTCCAGCACACCGCTATCGCGCTCCGGGCCGAGGTGGAACACACGCTGGCCGAGTTCCGCCCACCACAGGTCCGGCGGACGCTGCAATGCACGGCGTACCGCTTCGCCGCTGGTCAGGATGTCGGTGTACAAATCATCCGGGATGCCCATTCGCCGCATCATGGCCTGGGCCGCGTCGTTCGGCCGCGGCACGTTGGACAGCAGCAATGTGCGCTTGCCGGCGGCGCGCAATCGGGTCAGGCAATCGACCGCATGAGGAAAGGCGTTCACGCCATCATGGATGACGCCCCAAAGGTCGAGGATGAAGCCGTCGAAGCGATCGGCGAGCGGTGAAAAGCCTGGCAGATGTTCCATCAGCCGTATTCTGCCAGACGTTGTGCGTCGCTGCCCACCGCATCCCGCACCGCGGCAAATCCCTCGGCCTGCAGCGCCGCGGCGAGGTCGCGCTTGAGTCGGGGTAGCAGTGCGGGTCCGGCATAGGCAAAGCCGGTATAAAGCTGCACCAGCGACGCTCCGGCGCGAATTTTGGTCAGCGCGTCCTGGCCGGTGGCAACGCCGCCGACGCCGATCAGCACAAGTCGGCCGCGCGCCAGCAGGAAAGCACGCGCCAGCACCGCGGTGGACAGGCGCAGCAGCGGCGCCCCGGACAGACCACCGGCCTCCCCCACGCGTGCCGAGCGAACGCAGGGCGGCCGCGAGATCGTGGTGTTCGACACGATCAGCCCCTGGACGCCCTCGGTCACACAGGCTTCCACCAGCGCCGTCAACGCTTCCGCGGCCAGGTCAGGGGCTATTTTCACCAGCAGCGGCGGCCGGTTCGGCACCTGGTCCGCGACGGCACGCAGGATCGCACGCAGTTGTGCCTCGCCCTGCAAATCGCGCAGCCCGGGCGTGTTCGGCGAAGAGACGTTGATCACCACGTAGTCGGCATATGGCGCAACCGCGGCGACCAGCGCGGGGTAGTCGCGTTCGGGGTCGGCGCCTTCCTTGTTGATGCCGACATTGGCGCCGAGGACAGCCGCCCCTCGTGGCCGCGCTGCCAGCCGGCCGAGATAGGCTTGCAGGCCGGCGTTGTTGAACCCCATGCGGTTGATCACCGCCCGGTCCTCCGGCAGTCGGAACAGCCGCGGCCGCGGATTGCCCGCCTGGGGTCGCGGCGTCACCGTCCCGGTCTCCACGAAGCCGAAGCCGAGATGCATCAGCGCGGCAACGGCGATGGCGTTCTTGTCGAATCCGGCGGCGAGGCCGATTGGGTTGGCGAAATGCCGCCCGAGGACGTCGCTCGCCAGAGCCGGATCGTCCTCCGCCACCGCGCGACCGGCCAGGCCGAGGCGCAATGCAAGCAACGCGAGATCGTGCGCCCGCTCCGGATCCATCCAGCGCAGTAGCGGCAGCATGGCGGAAGCAATGGTCGGCGTCATGGTCGGGCAGCGTTATGCCCGCAACGCCGACGTGATGAAAGGCCAGCGCCGCTCAGTGCGGGGCGGCTGGAGATTGCGACCCAGCCTGTTGCGCCTGGATGTGCTGCAGCAAAGACATCACCGAACGCAGGCGCGTGGCAACGGTTGCGGCGCGTGCCTGGAATCGGACATCCGACTCTGCGTGGCGGTCCATCTGCTCGCGCAGCGTCTCCGCCGAGTGGGACAGCGTATCCAGACGCTCCTTCAGTCCGCCACAGGTCTCCTCCACTGCGTCAACCCGTCGCTGCTCCACGGATTGCAGCGCCCGCATCTGCAACATCCGTATTTCCCCGACCGCCGGGCTGCCGAGCCGTTCAAGAATGTCCAGCCGGTACACATCGGTGTCGAGCGTGGCGCGGATCGCGCTGACCTGCATGCCGACCCATAGCGCCTGGCCAGTGATTGCCAGGACCACGACACAGACCTTGATAAGCCCGCGCGCACACAATCCGCAGCGGGCGGACGTAACGTCGTCAATCATGTTGGCCGGTCCTTGGTGTAGTTGTCGGCCGGTTCGACCGATGCTGCATCAGCCGGCGGCACGCAGCCCCAATGGCGAGGGAAGTCGGCCGCGCAGGTCGAGCGCGGCGGCGATCTGCACGCAGATGCTCCGGGCGAACTCCATCAGCGAGCGCAGGTCCTCGCCGATTGGCGGCGGATCACGCTCGTCCCAGGTGACGACAGTGGCACCGAGCACTCTGCCCTCTATGTCGATCACTGGGCATGCGAGGAACGAGCCTGCTCCCAAAGCAACGAGCCGCGCCCGCAACGTCACGCTGAGATCGTCTCCATAGCGTTGGAACGCGCACTTGCCCCCAAGGAGTGTCGGCAGGAAGTCGTTCCATTCCGATAGTGGCTGGTTCACCGTGAACGTGCCGGCGGCGTGCCCCGCACTGGCCACGCCATTGGTGATATCGACGCGCAGCAGCGCGGTGCCGGTCAGGCCGGTGATGCCGTTGTGCACCACGCCGAGACGCACCCGGGCTGCGAACGGTGCGCGCTGCAGCAATGCCGTCATAAATTGATCGATCAGCTTGTCGGTCACCGCCGACTGGTGGAGTTCGCGCTGCAGAATAGCGGTTTCGAGTTCGTGCAGGCGATCGGCCTGGAATGCCCGGGTGTCCACGAATGCCACACGCAGACCGGCCAGCAGGCCGCCCTCATCGCGGACGTGCCAGCCGGCATACAGGAACAGCAGCATGGCGACCGTCAGAAGCGGCTGCAGCAGCACGCCGATCGGCTGGCCGAGGTTGCCCAATAGGTTCAGGATCGCCCGGACAAAACGAATGATCTCCGACATCTCGGCGACCTCACTGTCATTGATGCGGCCGGTCATGGCCTGGCACGTGGCGCGGCGGTCTGCATCGAATGCCCCGTCAGGCGCGGCGCCATCACTCGTCACCACCTGCGAGGCTTGCCGGCAGGTGTCGGCCCAGATCGAGCGCCGCGGCGATCTGGACGCCGATGTCCTTGGCGAACACCATCAGCGACTGCAGTTCGTCCCCTGCAGGCGGCCTGTCGCGTGTGTCCCAGGTTGCCACCACAGCGCCCAGCATCCTGTGCTGTATGTCGGTCACCGGGCAGGCCATGTAGGTCCCTGCGCCCAGTGCCTCCAGCCGTGCGCGCCGAACGACGTTGGTTTCGGCACTGGTCGCGGCCATCTGGCACTGGCCGGCGAGCAGTGCCGGCAGAAAGTTGTTCCAATCCGACAGCGGCTCGTTGGTGATCAATTGGCCGACCGCGTGACCTGGGCGTGCCACGCCATTCGTGATATCGAAGCGCAGCAGCGCCACTCCCGTGACGCCGGTCACGCCATTGTGGATAACGCCGAGACGCACACGCGTCGCCAATGGCGCGCGCTCCATCAATGCCGTCAGCAACTGATCGATCAGCTTGTCGGTCGCAGCCGAGCGGTGCACCTCGGCCTGCAACATTGCGGCTTCCAGCTCGAGCATGCGCTTCGCCTGGTATGCGGTGGTATCGACGAATGCCACGCGCAGACCCGCGGTGATGCTGCCTTCGTCGCGGACGTGCCAGCCGGCGTATAGGAACACCAGCATCGCAGTCGTCACCAGCGGCTGGACCAGGGCGAGCCGGAACGGCTGGCCCACGCTGGCCAGCAGTTCGAGCGCCAGCCTGGCAAGGCGAACAATGTCCAGCATCTACCTTGCCTCTCGTATGGACGCCGCTTGCCACGCCGGCATTGGCATCGGACGATGCCAGGTGTGTGGAACGAACCGTATCTGGAGACATGCTGCCGGTCGGCGCTCCACCGGCTGGCGCTGAGCGGTCCGGCCGGGCGCCCCGCCGGACTGAAGGACGGCTCCTGCCTGACGCGGCTGGCCGGAATGGCACTGGCCCGGCCGCGGGAAGACGGACGCTACGAAATCACCGAGCCGGGTTTGGGCCGGCATGCGCGCGAGGTTCTCAAGCGACCAGTGCCGACGCGGTGAACCATTGGTAGGGCGGGAAGGCGGAATGCGCTGCGCTGTTCCGCGCTACGGCCGAAGCAGTCAGACCAGCCGAGCCGTGGCGACCTCGCCGATGACGCCGGGCGCTATGCACAGGACGCGGCCACCGTCGGCAGCCGAGACCATCATCATGTCGCCCTCCGCGAGCATATCGGCCGCATCGGAGAAGAAGTCCCTGCCCTCGATCTTCTCGAGCCCGTCCCGGCCGGCCTTGTAGTGCCACAGCGTGAAACCGTTGGCATAAGCGAGCACGGAAAGGTTGCGGATGGCGAATGCCATGGCTGTGCTGTCCCTTCGGGCAAAAAAGAAGGGCCGCCGCGTCGATGCGACAGCCCTTGAAATTTGAGGAGGAGAAAGGTCAGCGGGCGCAACTCGCCCGTTGACAGCAGTGATGGTAAGTAGGCGAGCGAGGGTTGTCAACGATTATTTTCCTAAACACAAGTTAACCGTACTGTATCACGCCACGATACCCTTCACGCGCAGCGACCATTCCAGCCGCTCGAGCGCCTCGTGCCACAACCTCCAGTCGCAACGCTCGCCGGCGTGGGCGGGGTTGGGGGAAACCCGCCGCTCGCCCCAGATCCGCAGGATGCGGGCATGCACCAGGTCGATCCGCCGGCGGCGGTAAAGCGCGTCGAGGCACTTCACCACGTCGTCCGGTTCACAAGGCCGCCCTACCCTGCCCTGATTGGCGGTATACCTTGCACCTTCCCGCCGTGCCACAAGCGCCGCCATGGTCCAGAACCATGCCTCCTCGGCGCTGTGGAAGGGTTCGGCGCGCCGCTGTGCGGTGGTCTCCCGCCGTGGGTTGGCGGCGGTCCGGCTGGCGATGGCACCCATGGCGATTGTCTCCTTTTGAGGCGCACTCTACGGCTGAACAAAGTGAGAACATATAAAACCATAGGTTGCATGCCATAGCAAGCCCGCAATGAAACGTCCGTGAAAATGTTCCTAGATATACCTCTGGGGCACTGCCGCCGGCCAGTCGGCTCGGCGGCATTGGATCCCGGGGACGGTCTCGTCCAGAATGTTTGCCGGCAACGCCGGCGAATTGTGCATTGCAGTCCATGGGAGCGCGGTTGACCCGCCTCCGATGGCCGAGGAAATGTTACTCAGCGGCAGGATTGGCGTCAGGTTTCCTCGGTAGACAGTTGCCTGCCACGTTTTTTTTCCTATTCCCTTCCGCCAGGAATCCTAAGACACTATCGCCATACCGATTCGCCGCCCGCCAACCGCCGGGGGACACGCACCATCAGGGGGCCGCATGCATGAAGCATGACGATATCTGGCGCGCGCTTGACACGCTCGCTGCCGAAAATGGCCTCTCAGCCTCCGGACTTGCCAAACGCTCCGGCCTCGATCCCACGACTTTCAATCCCTCGAAGCGGAGGATGCCCGATGGCCGTGCCCGTTGGCCCAGCACCGAAAGCGTGGCCAAGGTCCTCGATGCCACCGGCGCCAGCCTGGAGGCGTTTACCGCCCTGGTGTCCGGTGCGCGGGCGTTGGCCAGCAGCGCCGTCACCCGCAACGCGACACGCCGAATTCCGCTGATCGGCTTCGCCCAGGCCGGCAGCGACGGCTTCTTCGATGACGGCGGCTACCCGGTCGGCGGCGGCTGGGACGAGGTGACGCTGCCGGAGATCGGCGACCCTAATGCCTACGCCCTGGAGATCAGCGGTGAATCCATGGAGCCGGTATTCCGCGACGGCGACATGGTGATCGTTTCGCCGGCCGCGCCGATCCGGCGCGGTGACCGGGTGGTGGTGCGGACCGTGCGGGGCGAAGTGATGACCAAGCAGCTCGCCCGCCGATCGGCTCGCCGCATCGAACTGCGCAGCCTCAATCCGGCGCATCAGGACCACAGCTTCGACCTGGCCGAGGTCGCCTGGATGCACCGGGTTATCTGGGCGAGCCAATAGGTGCAAAATCTTCGCCGCAGGAATAATCTTTGACGGCGCCCCCCGGCTGCGTCGCATGATGCGAAAACCGGTGCGCGCCACGTCGTCCCGGCGAACCTGGAACCACATCATGCGTCCGCTTGCCTGGCTGATCGCCGCATTCCTCACCGCCGTGCCGATGGCACATGCCGCCGACAGCGTGGATCTCACGCTTGTCCTGGTCTCGGATGTTTCACGCAGCATCGATGACTCGGAATTCAAGCTGGAGAAGGAGGGTTACGCTGCGGCCTTCACCTCCAAGGAAGTGGTCGATGCAATCCGCGGGGGCAACGTCGGGGCCATTGCCGTGTCCTATGTCGAATTCGCCTCGAGTTTCGAAGTTCGCACCGTGTTGG
>DATAPW010000093.1:0-19336 GCA_036265005.1 Acetobacteraceae bacterium
ATTGAACCTGTGACCCCCGCCGTGTGAAGACGGTGCTCTGCCGCTGAGCTACGCACCCATCGCTGGATTGAGATAGGCGGCGCCGCTTCGGAGTGTCAAGCGGCGCCGCGCCGCACTTGCGCTCTCCATGGCGCATCGCAACATGGCATCGATGCGCGTCGCTGCTGTGCCCTTGCTGCTGTCCCTCGCCACCGTGCCCGCAGCGGCCCAGCCGGCGACCGACGTGCATCTCAGCTACGATACTTATGCCGCCGGGCTCGAAGTGATGCAGATGCATGCCTTCTTCGGGCTTGGCCCGTGGAACTATCACATCGATCTGGACTACCACACCACCGGGCTGGTCGGCCTGCTGTACCGCGGCCACCAAACCAATACGGTGCGCGGCAACTGGGACGACGGTCATGCCGACCCGCTGGAATTCTTCGGCGACGGCTCCTGGCGCGGCCAGCAGCGGCGCACCCTGATCAGCTATGACCGTGGCATCCCACAGATCAAGGATCTGCAACCTCCGCAGGAAACCGAGCGCGAGCCGGTGCCCGCAGATCTCCAGCGCCACACCATGGACACCCTGAGCGCACTGGCACAACTCATGCGGAAGGTCGAGCAGACCGGTACCTGCGAGACGGCTGTCCGTACTTACGACGGCCGCCGCCTGCTCGACATCGCGGCCCACACCAGCGGCCCGGAGCAACTGGACCCGACCGGCCGCTCGATCTTCAGTGGCAAGGCGCTGCGCTGTGACTTCGAGGGGCATGAGATCGCCGGGTTCCTGCTTGGTCAGGACGACCCGGAGCACCGCCAACCGCTGCATGGGTCGGCCTGGCTCGCCCCTATGGCCGGCGCATCACCGCTGCCGGTACGGATCGCTTTCCAGACCCGTTGGTTCGGCTGGGCGACGATGTATCTAACCGAAGCGACCCGCAATCCTGCCCATGCCGAAACCACGAGCCAAGACCCATCCGGCACATTTCCCCGCAAAGCGCAAAACTAAAATGCCATCAGGCGCTATTCCTATCTGAAACAGTGAGGTCTATCTCCCAAAGCCAATGGACCGGCAGCAGCGCTGACCTAGTTGACTGGCGGTCATTGAAGGAGAGAGACCATGAAAACCATGCTTCTTGCCGCGGCCGCCGTGCCGGCCATCGGCACCGGATCCGCCTTTGCGAGCGACGGCCAATCGGCAACAACCCTGTTCACTCCGCTGCCCGACGAGCAAGTCGTTCCGGCGCTGGCCACGCCGCCTGCCATGGCGGCAATCGGCCCGACTGGCGTGGTGACCCAAACCTATGCGACCACCAGTCACGCGTCCGGCACCTGGCTGTTCCCGCCCGACCAGGTCGGTGGCGGCGTGAACTGACGCGTTTCGTCAACGGTCGGACCTGATGGTGACGCGGCAGCCTCCGGAACTGGATCCGGAGGCCGCCGACGCGCCGCGGACGGTTCAACAAGGATTTCATCCCGTGAGCGACGTGATTATCCGCGCCCCGGACGCCGGCCATCCGGCCCATGTCGGGCGTATTGCTGGTCTCCGAAGGTTGCTCTGGCTGGTGCTGGCAATCCTCAGCACTGCCGCGATAGCCGGATTCGGCACATATTACTGGCGCGTTGGCCGCTTCATGGTATCGACAGACGATGCCTATGTGCAGGCCGATTCGATCACCATCGCTCCGCGCGTGGCGGGCTACATCAGCGAGGTCGCGGTCGCCGAC
This sequence comes from Acetobacteraceae bacterium, assembly GCA_036265005.1. Classification (GTDB taxonomy): domain Bacteria; phylum Pseudomonadota; class Alphaproteobacteria; order Acetobacterales; family Acetobacteraceae; genus JAMXLO01. Next base: position 1,710 of record DATAPW010000093.1, read on the forward strand.
AACCAATCGGTCAAGGCCGGCCAGGTGCTGGCCCGCATCGACGATCGCGACCTGCGGACCGCGTTGGACCAGGCTCATGCGGATAGCCAGACCGCCGAGAGCAACGTTGCCAACATCACCGCCCGGCTCGAAATGCAGCAGACCGCGATCGACGAGGCGGCGGCACAGCTGACCTCGACGCAGGCGGCGCTGAACTTCGCCACCCAGGATCAGCAGCGTTACAGCGAGCTGGCGCGCAACGGCGCCGGCAGTGTGCAGCAGGCGCAGCAGACCCGGTCGCTGCTGCTCCAGCGCACCGCGGATCTGCAACGTGCACAGGCGGCGCTGGACGGGGCACGCCAGCAGGTGGCGGTGCTGAAAACCGCCCGCGCCTCGGCGGAATCCGCACTCGAGCATGCGCGTGCGGTCGAGCACCAGGCCGAACTCAATCTCGGCTATGCCACAATCACCGCACCCGCGGATGGCACCGTCGGCGCGCGGACGCTGCGGGTCGGGCAATACGTCCAGGCCGGCACGCAGCTCATGGCAATCGTGCCGCTGAATGCGGTCTACGTCGTCGCCAACTACAAGGAGACACAGCTTACCGACGTGCGGCCTGGCCAGCCGGTCGATATCGAGGTCGACACCTTTCCCGACCAGGATGTGCATGGCGTGGTGGACAGCATCGCGCCGGCCAGCGGATCGGAGTTCGCGCTGCTGCCGGCTGACAACGCCACCGGCAACTTCACCAAGATCGTGCAGCGCATTCCGGTAAAGATCGTGCTCGACCGTGACGCCAGGCTGGCCGGCATGCTGCGCCCCGGCATGTCGGTCGAGCCGACCATCGATACCCGCGACCCCGCTCCGGCTCCCACCGGGAGCCGCGCGATGGCGCAGCGCTGAGCTGCGCCATGGAACCAAAGGTCGATTTCAAGGTCTGGCTCGCGGTCTGCGGCTCCATGATCGGCGCCTTCATCGCGGTGCTGAACATCCAGATCACCAACGCCTCGCTGCCCGACATCCAGGGCGCGATCGGCGCCGGCATCGATGATGGCGGCTGGATTTCGACATCGTACCTGGTCGCCGAGATCGTGGTGATCCCGCTCACCGGCTTCCTGACGCCGATCTTCTCGCTGCGCCGCTATCTGCTGGCGAATACCGTGCTGTTCCTGGTGATGTCGGTCGCCTGTGCGTTCGCCCAGAACCTCGAGCAGATGATCGTCATGCGGGCGCTCCAGGGGTTCTTCGGCGGCGTGCTGATCCCCCTCGCCTTCACCATCACGCTGACCATGCTGCCGCGGTCGAAGCAGCCGGTCGGCCTGGCGATGTTCGCGATGTCGGCGACGTTCGCTCCCGCGATCGGCCCGACGATCGGCGGCTACCTGACGCAGACCTATAGCTGGCACTACATCTTTTACGTCAACCTGGTGCCCGGCGCGATCATGCTGGCGACGCTGTTCCCCTCGTTGCCGCGCTCGCCGATGCGGTTGCGCCTGCTGAAGGACGGCGACTGGACCGGCATTGCGACGCTGGCGATTGGCCTGGCGTCGCTGCAGACCGTTCTGGAGGAGGGTAACAAGGACGACTGGTTCGGTTCGCAGTTCATCGTCCGGCTGTCGGTGGTGGCCGCCATCGCGCTGTCGCTGTTTGTCTGGATCGAGTTGACCGCACAACATCCTCTGCTCAATCTGCGCCTGCTGCGGCGGCGCAATTTCGGACTTGGCAGCGTCAGCAACGTGATCCTGGGCGTGGCCCTGTACGGCTCAGTCTTCCTGCTGCCGAACTACCTGTCGCAGATGCAGGGCTACAATTCGCAGCAGACCGGCGAGGTGCTGGCGTGGACCGGTGTGCCGCAGCTGATGATCATCCCGTTCGTGCCTCGCCTGATGCGCTGGATCGATCAGCGTCTGCTGGTGGCTGTCGGCCTCTGCCTGTTTGCCGCAAGCTGCTTCCTGAACATCCACATGGATCAGGATTACAGCGGCGACCAGCTATTCGTACCCAACCTGGTGCGTGCCGCGGGGCAGGCGCTGGTGATGACGCCGCTCTCCGCGCTGGCAACCGCCGGCATCGAGCGCGAGAATGCCGGATCGGCGTCATCGCTGTTCAACATGATGCGCAACCTTGGCGGGTCGATCGGCATCGCCATGCTGCAGACGCTGCTGACCAAGCGCGAGCAGTTCCATTCGGCAGTGATCACCCCGTCCGTGTCGCTGTTCGACGGCGCCACGCGGCAGCGCCTGGCTGCGATACAGCAGCACTTCATGGCGACCGGCACAGCCGATTCGGCGACGGCATGGCATGACGCCGTGGTCGCGATCGGGCGCTCGATACGGGCGCAGTCGTACTTCCTCGCCTACAGTGACACGTTCTTTGTCATGGGCTGTGCGCTGCTGCTGGCGGTTGTGGCGGCGGTGCTGATGCAGCGCAGCACGGGCAGCGGAGCCGGGGCGCACTGACGGCAGTTGATGGGTAGAGGGCAGCAAAACCCAACACCCGAACCTACGCCACCAGCCCCCGGGCGATCTCCGCCAATTCGGTAAAGTCCTGCGCCACCGCGACCGCACCCTCCGCCATTGCCATCGGCCCGTATCCCCAGGCGGCGAATATGCATGGCAGGCCGGCCCCGCGTGCCGCAGTGACATCGTTGGCGTGGTCGCCCGCCATCACCGCATGCGTCCTCTCCCCGCCGGCGGCTTCCAGTGTTGCCAACAGATGGGCCGGGTCGGGCTTGCGGGTGGCGAAGCTGTCGCCGCCGCCGATCGCGGCAAACAGCGGCGCGAGCCCGACCGCCGCGAGCAGCGTGCGGGCTGCCTGCTCCGGCTTGTTGGTGCAGACGGCCAGCCGCCACCCCTCGCCTGCCAGTGACCGCAGAGTTTCCGCCACACCCGGGTAGGGCGCCGTCGCTACCGCTGAATGCGCGCCGTAATCAGCCGAGAACTCTGCCACTGTGTCGGAGTCCGCCACACGCCCGCGTGCGGCAAAGGCGCGTTCCACCAGCCTGGCCACGCCGTCGCCCACCATCGCCGCGGTCTCGGCATGCGACAGCCCGGTCAGCCCGCGTGCGGCCAGAAGCCGGTTCAGCGCCGCCGCAAGGTCCGGCACGGAATGCACCAGCGTCCCATCGAGGTCGAGCAGCAGGGTGCGAATCACGGTTAAACTCCGAAACGGGAATTGAAGCAGCAGGATAGCGAGAGGCTTTGACACGGCGTAGCCTGCGCCGCCACAACAACGGCAGAGAAACTAAGGACAGTGATGCAACGCACCGCCGTAATCCTGGCCGCCGGCCTCGGCACACGCATGAAGTCCGCGCTGCCCAAGACCCTGCACCGGATCGCCGGCCGCCCCATGCTGCGCCATCTGCTGGCAAGCTGCGAGCAGGTATTCGACCGCATCGTCGTCGTGGTCGGTCCGGACATGGACAAGGTAAGGCGGGAAGCCGAACCCCACGCCTCGGTGGTGCAGCAGGAGCGCCGCGGGACGGCACACGCCGCCCTGGTCGCAGAGCACCTGTTCGGTGACGGCGAGGTGGCGGTGCTCTACGCCGACAACCCGCTGATCCGGCCGGATACGCTGCGACGCCTGCTTGAGCGCCGCGCTGTGGGGGATGCCGCGCTGGCGCTGCTGGCATTCCGGCCGTCCGATCGCGCGCGCTACGGCCGGGTGCTGACCCGCGACGGGTATGTCGAGCGCATCGTCGAGTGGATCGACGCGGCGGAGGCGGAGCGCGCGGAAACCCTTTGCAATGCCGGCGTGCTGTGTGCGGCATCGGCCGACATGGCAGGCTGGTTGCACGCCGTGCGCGCCGACAACGCCAAGGGCGAGTACTACCTCACCGATGCCGTGGCCCTAGCACGCTCGGAGGGCGGCCGCGTCGCGGCCGTCGAGGCGCCGGCCGAGGAACTCGCCGGGATCAATTCGCGCGCAGAACTCGCCGCGGCTGAGGCGGTGGTGCAGTCCTGGCTGCGCGACGCCGCGATGGATGCCGGGGTCACGATGATCGATCCGCGATCGGTGTTCCTGTCCGCCGATACGGATCTTGGCCCGGATGTGACGATTGAACCGAACGTGGTGTTCGGGCCTGGGGTGAAGGTTGCGGCCGGCGCACAGATCCTGGCCTTTAGCCACCTCACGGGTTGCGTTGTGGGTCCGGGCTGCATCGTCGGCCCGCATGCGAGGTTGCGCCCGGGCGCCGAACTAGGCCGGAACGTGCATGTCGGCAACTTCGTCGAGGTGAAGGCGGCGCGGCTCGGTGACGGAGCAAAGGCGAACCATCTGAGCTATCTCGGCGACGCGGATATCGGCGCGGGAACCAACATCGGCGCCGGTACCATCACCTGCAATTACGACGGCCATGCCAAACACCGCACCACGATCGGTGCGCGCGCCTTCATCGGCTCCGACACTGCACTGGTTGCACCGGTGACCGTCGGTGACGGTGCCATCATCGCGGCAGGCAGCGTGATCACCGATGACGTGCCAGCCGATGCGCTGGCGATTGCGCGCGAACGCCAGACGGTGAAGCCAGGACGTGCCGCGCAAATGCGGGCTGCGAGAAAGGGCAAGAGCTAATGTGCGGCATCGTCGGTGTGATCGGCACGCGGGCAGCGGCGCCATTGATCCTGGACTCCCTGCGCCGGCTGGAATATCGCGGCTATGACAGCGCCGGCATCGCCACGCTGGTGAATGGCCACATCGATCGCCGTCGCGCCGAGGGCAAATTAGGCAACCTCGCCGCTGTGCTGGAACGGGCGCCATTGTCCGGCACCACCGGCATCGGCCATACGCGATGGGCGACGCATGGCGCCCCGACCGAGAGCAACGCGCATCCGCACGGCACGTCGCGGGTGTCCGTCGTACACAACGGCATCATCGAGAATCATGCCGAACTGCGCGCCGAACTGGAATCCGAGGGACAGGAATTCACCACCGAGACCGACACCGAAACAGTGGCGCAACTGGTCGATCTCAACCTGCAGCGCGGGATGGCGCCGATCGAAGCGGCGGGCGCTGCGTTCCGCCGCCTGGAAGGCGCCTATGCGCTGGCGATGATCTTCTCCGGGCATCCCGAACTGATCGTCGGTGCGCAGCACGGTGCGCCGCTGGCCGTCGGGTTCGGCGAGGATGAGATGTTCGTCGGTTCGGATGGCCTGGCGCTGGCGCCGCTGACCCAGCGCATCGCCTATCTGAGCGACGGCGACTGGACCGTGGTGGATCGCCATGGCGCCAAATTCTATGGCGCGGATGGCAAGGAAGTACAGCGCGAGGTGAAGCTGACGCGGCTGACCGGCGCCGCAATCGGCAAGGGCAATTTTCGTCATTTCATGGAAAAGGAACTGCACGAACATCCCGCGGTGATCGGCGACACGCTGCACCGCATGGTAAATCCCGCGACGCGCGCCGTCGCGCTGCCGGCACTGCCATTCGATTTTGCCACGCTGCCGCGCATCACCATCAGTGCGTGCGGCAGCGCGTACTACGCCGGACTGGTGGCGCGCTGGTGGTTCGAGGCGGTTGCGCGCATACCCACCGACATCGATGTGGCCAGCGAGTTCCGCTATCGCACGCCGCCTTTGCCGGCGGGCGGACTTGGACTGCTGGTGTCGCAGTCCGGCGAAACCGCCGATACACTGGCCGCACTGCGCTACATGCACGAACAGAAGCAGCATGTGCTGTCGGTGCTGAACGTGCCCGAGAGCAGCATGGCGCGCGAAAGCGATGCGGTGCTGGAGACCGTGGCCGGCCCCGAGATCGGTGTCGCCAGCACGAAGGCATTCACCGCACAACTGGTGGCCATGGCGTGCCTGGCACTCGGCGCAGCCCGCGTGCGGGGGTCCATCAACGCCTCGCAGGAAGCTGCGATGACCGATGCGCTGCTGGAAGTCCCCAGTCGTGCAGCCGAGGTCCTGGATCGGCACGACGAAATTCAGACGCTGGCGCACCGCATCGCGCGGGCACGCGACGTGCTGTATCTCGGCCGCGGCAACTGCTTCCCGATCGCCATGGAAGGCGCGCTGAAGCTCAAGGAGATAAGCTACATCCACGCCGAGGGCTATGCCGCCGGCGAGATGAAGCACGGCCCGATCGCGCTGATCGATCCGGCAGTGCCGGTGATCGCGATCGCGCCGTCGGGTCCGCTGTTCGAAAAGACTGCCTCGAACCTGCAGGAGGCCGCGGCGCGCGGTGGCCAGGTGATCGTGTTCAGCGACGCGACCGGTGCGGCAAAACTACGGGGCATTGCAGCGGAGACCATCGTGCTGCCGGCGGTCGATCCCTTCGTGGCGCCGATCCTGTACGCCATCCCGGTGCAGTTGCTGGCGTATCACGTGGCGGTGCTGAAGGGCACCGATGTGGATCAGCCGCGCAACCTCGCAAAGTCCGTGACCGTGGAGTAGTGCGGAACAGCGCTGCGCTGTTCCGCCCTATGCAGCGATTGCACTGCGTCCGACCAGCGCGCCGCCACGCAGCGCGCCCGGCCGTGTATCGCCCCATTGCACGGCATTGCCCGCGGGCAGCATCCGGCTGAACGACGTGGCGAGCCAGATACGCAGCAGCACGCGCTGCGCTCCACTGTCCCTGTCGTCGGTAAACTGCGTCCGCCCGTGATAGGTCACGTGCTGGTTGAGGAACTGCATGTCGCCAACCTCGAACGGAGCGCGCAGGCAGACCTCTTCGCCGATAGCGTGGATCATATCCATCGCCTCGGTCTGCGCGGCGGTCAGGCGCGGCACGTCCGGCACTTCCTGGGCCTGGCTGATATAGGTGCGGGAATACTGGCTGGTGAAGCTGCCGTCGTCGGCACGGGCAAACACCGGCATCGGAAACACACTGTCGGCTCGCGCGCCTTCCTCATCGAGCGGACGCATCCGCCAGTACGGTTCGTACAGCACGCGCAGCAGATCGGGCCTGCGCCGCAGGATTTCGTTGTGCAGCGTCACACTCGAAACCACCTTGGATACGCCGCCGTCGATCGCATTGGTCGCGCAGAGCAGGCACAGCAGGTCCGTCTTGTCGGTGTGAAAGCGCAGCGCACCGGTGGAGCGTGCAATGGTGCGAGCGGACTTCAACGGCCCGGGGCCGTCGTAAGTCAGCGCCGCGCCGGTGCCGGTTTCGTCCTTCACCTCGCCCAGCACCTCGCCGGCCGCAGTCTGATAGACCGGCGTTCCGAGATTGACGCAAAAGCCCCAGAACAGCCGCCTCAGGTCGTCGCGTGCGATCCGGCTCGCCGGCAGGCCGGTCAGGCGCACGACGCCGGGTCCGCGCTCCAATTGTTCCGCCATCCAGGCGAATAGCGGCGCCAGCTCCGGCACGGGAAATGCTGCCTTGCCGAAGCCCGGACAGGGCGCACCACGCGCCGATGACGCGGCGCGCTCCAGGGCGGCGACCTCTACCGCGGTCAATGCGCGTCGCCACGCGGGCGAATTGAGCAGGTCCTCGCCGCGCCAGGCAGCAGGACCTTCGATCGGCGTCATCATGTCGGCCATGGCAACCATTCCTGTGTGGTTCAACTATGCATCCGATTCAGGAACCGAACCACCCGGTCGGGTGTAGCGCCATTGAAGAATTCACCTACCGGCGCGCGGTGGGCAACCAGTCCGGCCTCCATGAACATCACCTCATTCGCCGCGCGGCGCGCAAAGCCCAGCTCGTGCGTGACGACGATGCTGGTCATGCCTTCCTCCGCCAGCTCCTGCATCACGCTCAGCACCTCGCCGACGGTCTCAGGGTCGAGCGCGCTGGTCGGTTCGTCGAACAGCATCAGCGCAGGCTCCATCGCCAACGCCCGGGCTATCGCAATCCGCTGCTGCTGTCCGCCGGACAGTTCGTCGGGAAACGCCGCGGCCTTGTCCGGCAGATGCACCTTGCGCAACAGATGCCGCGCCAGCTCCCTGGCTTCCTTCGCCGGCGTCTGTTTGACCCGTATCGGGCCGAACGCGATATTGTCCTCCGCCGACAAATGCTGGAACAGCTCGAAATTCTGGAACACCATCCCCATGCGCCGCCGCAGCGAGGCCGCCTGCCTGCGCGGCGTATTGGCGATCTCCTGGCCGTCGAACATGATGCTGCCGGAGGTGATCGGCTCCAGCAGGTTCAGACAACGCAGCAGGGTCGATTTGCCGGAGCCTGACGGTCCGAGCACCACGAGGCACTCACCCGGCGTGACCGACACATCGACGCCCTTCAGCACCTCAAGCGCGCCGAAGCGCTTCCAGATCGCCATGGCGTCGAGCAGCCGCGTCACCGGATGGTCTGCAGCGCCGGCGCCGCCAGTGTGGCGCGCCGCGGACCGGGACGGCGACGGAAGCTGCGCTCGATCATCGACTGGATCACCATGAACACCGTGGTCAGCGCGAGATAGTACAGGCCGGCAGCCGTCAGCGTCTCGATATAGCGGAAGTTGCCGGAGGCCGTCTGGTCCGCCACCAGCAATAGCTCCTGCACGCCAATCACCGAGACCAGGGCTGACAGCTTCAACATGCCGATGAACTGGTTGCCGATCGGCGGGATGATGATGCGCAGCGCCTGGGGCAGCACGACCCAGCGCATCACCTTGGCCTCTTCCAGGCCGAGCGCCCGCGCCGCAAGCCGCTGGCCGGGCCCGACCGCGCGAATGCCGGCGCGCATGATCTCCGCCATGTAGGCACCCTCATTCAGCCCCAGCGCCAGCACGGCACAGGCAAAGCCAGGCAGCACCAGGCCGAAAGCGGGGAGCACATTGAAGGCGAACACCAATTGCAACAGCACCGGCGTGCCGCGGAACAGCCAGAGATAGAATACCACCACGGCACGCACAGCCCGCAATGGCACCTCCTGCCCCACTGCCAACAGCAATCCGACCAGCATGCCGGCGGCGAGCGACGTGATGCTGAGCGAGAACGTCATCACTGCGCCGCGGAAGAAATCCGGGCTGACCAGGTACTGACCCAACAGGTGCGGTTGGAATAGCGACACGACCTGGTCCCGCGGTCAGAATGCCGAACTGGCAGGCGGCAGCGTCCATTTCTTGATCAGCGCGGCGTAGGTTCCGTCAGCGACGATTGCCTGCACGGCCTTATCGAGTGCGGATTTGAGCGCCGGGTTGTCCTTGCGTACCGCAATGCCGACCTTGGTATCGGTGTCGAACGGCGCGCCGCCGGTCGCGTAGGCATCCGGTGTCTCATGCATCAGTGCCGCGACCGTGGCGGTGGAGACGATGATCGCGTCCGCCCGATCCTGGGTCAGCGCCAATGCGCAATTGGTGGTGCCGGGCAGCAGCAGCAGCCCGATCTCGGGTTTGCCGCTTGCCGTGCATTGCGCACTGACGCTCTTGGCTGCGACCTCGAACACGGTGCCCACCGGGGCAGCGACCTGCCTGCCACAGAGTGAGACCGGGCCATCGATCTTCTTCGGGTTGCCGGCGCGCACGACGATCTGGTTGCCGACCAGCAGATAGGGAACGAAGTCAGCTACTTCCAGCCGTTGCGGATTGATGTACATGCCGCTGACGATGACGTCTATGCGCTTGCCCAGCAAGGCCGGGATCAGGCCCTTGAATTCGATCGGCATGATGGTGGATTGCAGGCCCAGCTTCTTCGCCACGGCGTCGGTGAAATCGATATCGAACCCGACGGGCTTGCCGTTCTCGGTAAATTCGAAGGGCGGGAAAGTGACCGACGCGCCCCAGGTCAGCTTGCCCGGCTCGGCCAGCTCGGGCGCCTGAGCGAACGCCAGCTCGGGCAACAGGCCAAACGCGAGAGCCAGAACCAATCGAAGCATGGCGATTCCCTTCCTGTATTGTGACCCTAGCGTAGCAATCCGCATGCCACGAAAGGGCGATGTCGGCGGCTGCGGAAAACCACCGCTGGTGCCATGACTGAAGCATTCCGCAAGCACATATCCTCATACGTCCAGCCTGATCTCGAAGACTGCGCCGCACACCGCAATATTCAACGCTGACAACACGGCAGATTTTATTGAATTCAGGAAAGGACACAGACATGGTCGGGACTCTCAAGGCTGGCTTTCGGTTTGCCCGGAGGCCTACTGCAGTCATCGCCACGGTCTTGCTGGTGGGGCTGTCCGGCCAGGCGTTCGCGCGGGGCACGGGATTCAATTCGGGCTTCGGGGCCGAAGTGGCTGCGCCGGGCACATCGCCTGGCGAGTCGGTGGTCACATCGAGAGGGCCGGCATTCGTCACCGGTCACCTCGGCTCCCTGGAAACCACCACAATTCCCGGCAGCGCTGGACAGGGCTTCCTGATGAACAACGGCAACGGCACAAGCACGCTGATTGTGCCAGGGGGCATCCCTCAGACAGTGGCCACGCCAAGATGACACAGCCGCGCCGGCTCCTCACTGCGCTTGCGATGGGGACGCTGATCTGCACTGCAGCGTGCACAGGGTCGCCTGCGACCCTTGCACTGCAGCCCGATTTCGCCATGAACACGTCCGCGGGAATCGCGAATGTCAGCTTCCGACAGTCTATGCCCGGCACGACCGATCAGGAGTTCGAGCAGATGATCCGTAACGGCATGGTGCACGCGACCACCGGTGGTGTGCTGCCGGCTGCGGCCCATACGCCGTCGCCTCCGTTGCGGATCGTATGGCATGTGGCTCCCAACGGACCTCGGGGCACATCGAGACTGGATGTGAACATCTTCAAGGCATCCGTGCCCGTCGCCTACGAGCAGGCGCTGATTGACAACACTGCTTCTCCGAGAGCGATCACCAACATCATCGAGGGAATGACCAGGCGACTGATTGCCGCGGCCAGGCCGCCGGTTGCCACGTAGTGCGCGGCGCCAATGGCCCGGACGATCAGTGGCTAGTCAGGCGTCCAGCCGTCACTGAGGGCCTTGAGGAAGGCAACGATTGCGTCCTCCTCCGCGCCGGTCAATCCGAGGTTTCCGACAAACCGCGTGTTCATATGCGCTGTCGTCTCCGGAGCGGGCCAGCAACTGACCCCCTCGCCAGGATCATCCGGTTGACACCGGGGCAACGTGTCGCGCGTGTTGTAGAAGTGCACAATCTCCTTCAGGCTCTTGAAGTAGCCATTGTGCCCGTACGCCTTGATGAAATCCAAATCGGGCCGCTTATCGACGTTGCGCAGCGTCGGCACCTGGATGCGACCCATGTTTTCACCCGCTTGTGCAACCCAACGCGGATCGCGGGCCGAGGGCTGGCTGAGTGGATGGCCCTTCCCGAGGAACGCACCCACCCCCAGATCGACGAATGCGGCACCGCTGGTGTTCGCTACATAGCCACGCGCGTCGGGATGGTCCTCGGTGTAGAACGGCAGTGACCGGTTGGCCGGTGTGCCGATATTGCTCGCGGTGAAATCGGTGAACAACGGGTCCTCGCCTGGACCGCCATCGCGATGGCACTCGTTGCAGCGCGCCTTGCCGCGGAACAGGTCGTAGCCTTGCTTTTCCTGCGCCGTGAGCTGTGCCTGGCCACCGAGATAGGCATCGAACTTGGACGACAGCGGACTGATTTCGGCCGACGCTTCGTAGCCCGCCAGGGATTGAGCGATCTGGTCGAATGTAGCCTGCGCGATTCCCCTCTCCGCCGCGTTGAGGTGCACCGGCAACGGATCATTGGCCGGCGCCGGTGCGGGCTGATTGCAGACCGCCTCGACATTGTTCGGCCAGGTGATGGCAAATGCCTGCTCGCCCCAGACCTGCTCGAACAGCCGCCGATATGGCCGCTGGGAAGCGCGGTATACCTCGCACGCAGGATCCGGCAGCCCCATCTCCACCGGATTGACCGGCGGCCCCTCGGCCTGCTCGGCCGCGGGATTGCCCAGGCGGCGACCGGTCGCGCGCATGTCCCAGAAATTGCCTCCGACCATGTCGCCGCGAGCAGCATTGAAGTGCAGGACAGGGGATAGCGGCGCGTAGCTGTGCGTCTGCGGCTTCCGGTCGCTGAAACGCGTTCGCACGGAACCCGGATAGGCGCCCGTCGTCTGGTTCAGCTGTGAAATCGGACCGGTGAAACCGGTCTCCGGCATATGGCAGAACGCACAGGCTTCGTTGCGATTGACCGAGAGCTGCTCGTCATAGAGCAGCGCCTTCCCGAGCAGCTCGATTTGTTGGACCTGGTTGTCTGGCGGAGCAGCCACACGGGCCAGGGTTTGCGCCTCGACGGCATTGATGCGCGCGCGAAGCTGCTCGATCGCACGCAGGACGTCGGGTGGCAGCGGCGCCGCGTCCCTGGTGCTGCTCGCAATTCCTGTTGCCGCAGGCGTGAAGGCCAAAACTCCAGCCATCACGAATGCACCCAACGTCGCGAGCCGGCGGCGATGGCCTGCGATGGCACGGACCGGCGGCTCCGACGGCATAGGGTGGCTTGATTGCATTGCTTGATCCGCTTCGTCTGGATGCATCCGCCGCTAGACAGAAAGTGGGGATTCGCCTGATGCGGCTATATGGGTTGGTCGTGCCCGGCTGCATCGGTATGCACTGACGTCATCTCCAGATCATTACTGCGAATTGAAATCTGGCATCAACCGGCACCACATTTGTTGCAGGCAGGAATTGCCGCGGCGATGTCAGGAACGAGAGCCCTGGCACGCCTTTTCAAAAAAGGACATGGACCATGAGCCGGACACTTGGCGCTGCATTCGGCATCTTTGCCATTGTAACGGCAACTGCTGCCTACGGCCAGGAGCAGACCGCGCAGATACCTGGTGCAAACGGGGTGACTGTCCAAGGCCAAGGTGGCCGGCAATCGACCCCGCTATTCACCATCGGCGGTGTGAATGTCCGCCTCTGGACGCCCGTGGCACCACCTTACAATGCGCAGGCGAACGGGAACCTGTCGCAGCGCCCGATCTGGGGCCCGGGCTAAGTCCTCAGGAGCAATCGTCATGAACTGGACAAGACAAGGCCTCGCAGGCCTTGTTTCAGGCGCTCTCGTCCTGGCCAATGCACCACCGGTATCGGCCGACGAGGTCGAGCAATCGATGACGCAGCCGGCGGCGCCGCAGGTGGCAGAGACGGCGATCGGGCTGGACCAGCTTGTCGCACCGATCGCGCTGTATCCGGACACTCTCATTGCGCAGGTTCTCGCCGCCTCGACCTATCCGGATGAGGTCGTCGAAGCCGACAGATGGCTACAACAGAACCCGGGCCTGACCTGCGACACACTCGCCCAGGCGGTCGATCAACTGACCTGGGATCCCAGCGTGAAGGCGCTCACGCAGTTCCCGCTGATCCTGGCAAATATGGACAAGAATCTTTCCTGGACTTCGTCCCTCGGCAATGCCTACGCAAGCAGCCCACAGGACGTGCTCAATGCAGTCCAGGTCATGCGGCAACGTGCCGAGCAAGCCGGTTACCTGGCGAGCACGTGGCAGGAAACAGTGACGACCGAGGGACCGACAATCACTATTCAACCGACAGATGCCAATACCGTTTATGTGCCGGAGTACGATCCCTGGAGCGTCTACGGTGCGCCTGTCGGAGAATATCCCGGTTGGGTGCCGGAGCCCGGGCTGTTCGTCAGCGAGCCGGAGGTGCTGTTCGGCCTGGGCGTCGGGATCGCGGCATTCGCGGGATTTGGCTGGGGATGGCACCATTGGGGCGCCGATTGGCGCAGCCGCAGCGTGGTGTTCGACCATAACACCTACGTTTCCCACAGTCGGGTGTTCGCGAACCGTAACAGCTTCTACGACGCGCACACAGCATTCGCCCACCCTGGCGGATACGGTCGCCGTGCGTGGCACGGGCCAGTGACCATGCGATACGGCAACTACAACGGCTTCAATCGCGGCGGCGCCGTACGGAGCTTCGCCTTCCACGGCAGGCCAGCCTTCGGTGGCAGTTTCCACGTCGCCACCGGAGGCTTCCATGGCGGTGGATTTCACGGTGGCGGACATCGATGACATTCGATGCATGTCCCGCATGGGCGAATGCATAGACAGGCGCATATTCAACTTGATGCCCTTACAGATGCTACCCATTCAAAGAACTGTCCAACGACTTAGGAGATTCTAATGCCAGAGACGATGAATATGGAGTCAGCCAGTATCCCGGGCACTCCGCTCAGCCCATCGCGTATAGCGCTTGGCACATGGGCCATCGGCGGATGGATGTGGGGCGGCACCGATGATGCCCAGGCGATCGCAACGATCAAATCAGCGATCGACCGCGGCATTACACTGATCGACACAGCCCCGGCCTACGGCTTCGGCCACGCCGAAGAGCTGGTCGGACAGGCCTTGGCCGAGTCCGGAACGCGAGACAAGGTCTGCGTCGCCACCAAGGTCGGACTTGACTGGAACGACGGCAAGGTCTTCCGCAACGCCAGTCGCGCACGCATCCGCAAGGAGGCCGAGGATTCACTGCGGCGCCTGCGCACCGACGTGATCGACATTTACCAGGTGCATTGGCCGGACCCGAAGATGCCGATCGAGGAAACCGCGGCGGGGATGCTCGATCTCTATCGCGCCGGCAAAATTCGCGCGATCGGGGTGAGCAACTTCAGCGTCGCACAGATGCAGGTTTTCCGTAGCATCGCGCCGCTGCGTACCGCTCAACCGCCATACAACCTGTTCGAACGCGGTGCAGAAGCCGACATCCTGCCGTTCAGTCGTGCCCATGGCATCGCGACACTGGCGTACGGCCCGCTGTGTCGCGGCCTGCTCTCCGGGCGGATGGCACGCGACACCCGATTTACCGGCGATGATATCCGCCAGCATGATCCGAAGTTCCGGGCGCCACGCTTCAACCAGTACATCGCTGCCGTGCAGCAACTGGACCAGTTTGCGCGCGAGAACTACGGCAAGCGGGTGATCCACCTGGCGATGCGCTGGGTCCTGGACCGCGAAGGGGTCTCGTTCGCCCTCTGGGGCGCACGTCGACCGGAACAGCTCGACGCCGTCAGCGAAATTGCCGGCTGGAAAATCGACGAGGCGGCCATGCGGGAAATCGATCGAATCGTGGCGTCATGCGTCATCGATCCCGTTGGTCCCGAATTCATGGCCCCGCCCGATCGCCTCGCCGCCTAGGCGATGGGATCACGGTGATGGTCGGGCGGCCTGCATCAGCAACCACATGAACCCTTCAAGGGATGCACGCTGGTCGCCGCGGCGCAAACGCCGCCCGGCCAGCCGTGCACTTTGGAGAGGAATCCAAGAGTGGCAAATATAGTCAGCGTTCTGTACGACGATCCGAAGGATGGCCATCCCGTCACTTATGCCCGGGACGGCATCCCGTCGATCGAGATCTATGCCGACGGACAGACCACGCCGTCGCCCGCCGCAATCGACTTCAGGCCGGGAGAGCTGCTTGGCGACACGACGGGCGCCCTCGGCCTTGGCGATTTCATCGCAGCGCGCGGCCATACGCTGACCGTGGTGTCGGACCACGATGGCCCGGATTCGCGGTTTGACCTTGCACTGCCGGAGGCGGACATCGTCATCCTGCAGGCTTGCTGGCCGGCGTTACTCACGCAGCAGCGAATTGCCCTGGCCGGCAAACTCAGGCTGGTGATCGTCGCGGGAGATGGGGCGGACGATATCGACCTCGATGCGGCAGCGACACGCGGCATCACGGTGGCAGAGATTACCCAATCGACCAGCACCAGCACCGCGGAGTACGCCTTGCTGCTGATCCTTTCGTTGGTCCACAACGCCGGCCCGGCAGCCAGTAGCGGTCCAACCCGTTCGATCGCGGATTACGCTCATCGGGCGTATGACCTGGAGGCGATGCAGGTCGGTATCGTCGGCGCCGGCCGTGTCGGTCTTGCCGTCCTGCGGCGACTGCGCCCATTCGACGTGCGGCTGCATTATACCGATCCGCGCAGGCTGCCGTTGGCCGTCGAAGATGACCTGCGCCTCACCTATCATCCGAATGCCGAGGCCATGGCGCCAGTATGCGACGTGGTTTCGCTTCACAGTCCGCTGCGCAAGGCAACGGCAAATCTGTTCGACACGACCATGATCGCGGAGATGAAACGCGGCGCCTATCTGGTCAATACGGCGCACACCGGACTCTGCGATCCCGGTGCTGTTGCGCATGCCCTGGAGACCGGCCGGCTCGCCGGATATGCCGCGGATTCGCCGATCCGGTCGGGCACGCCAACGCACATCGCCGGTTTGTCGCTGTCCGCGCAGGCTCGCTATGCTGCCGGTGTCCGCGAGGTGCTGGAGTGCTGGTTCGACGACGTGCCGATCCGTGGCGACTATCTCACGCTCGATCGCGGCAGACCGACCAGCCGCGCCGAGCGCTCGTACGGCATTCGACGGTACCGGGAATGACGGTACTGGGAATGACGGTACCAGGAATGACGTCACAGGGAATGACGTCGCCGTTCAATTTCCGGTAGCCGCCGACCGCACGGTTGCGCGGAGCCAGCGATGGGCCGGATCGTTGTCGAGCCGACGATGCCAGATCATTGACAGCGTGACGCGCGGCGACCGGAACGGCAATGGCCGCATCGCCAGCGGGCAAATCGCGACGAGATCGGCGGCAACCCGACGCGGCACGACGGCGATCGCCTCGGAACCGATCAGCATCAGGATCAAGGAATGCAGCGGCACCTTGGCCGAGACAAGCCGCGCCAGGCCGCGTTCGGCCAGTGCGTCGTCGATGAAGTGCGTGTCGTCCCCGCTGGAGGTGATGGCGATATGGGGAACAGCGGCGAATTGCTCGACCGACAGCTCGGTCTCCGCCAACAGAGGATGATCGTTCGACATGATTGCCACGTATTCGTCTTCCAGCAGGCCGACACATTTGAACCTGTCGCCCCCGTCGGCCAGCGCACTCAGCGCCAGTTCGACGCCGCCGCTGTCGAGCTGATCAAGGACATGCAGCATGCCGATCGGCCGCACATCGAGAACGACAGCAGGCGCCATCCTGGCGATCCGCCGCACCAGGGCCGGGACGACCGCGCGCGCCCCGTAGTTGTTTGCGGCCACGATGAAGGTCCGCGAAGCCTGCGACGCATCGAACTCGTCTGACTCCAACGTCACCTGGAGTTCCTGCAGCGCGGCACGAACGGGTCCGGCCATGCGCTCGGCGCGCGGGGTGGGGCGCATGCCCTCGGGCGTTCGCACAAAGAGGTCGTCCTTGAGCATGTGACGCAGCCGTGCCAGGGCGTGGCTCACTGCGGGTTGGCTCATACCAAGTCGCTGCCCGGCGCGTGTCAAAGTCTTCGCCTGCATGATCGCATCGAATATGACCAGGAGATTCAGGTCGAATGCATTCGACGTCATCGACATTGGTCACCTGTTGTCCATGCTGGCGTAACCTCCCGATCGCCAGGTGGCTTGCCGCGGCCATGGCATATCGGCCGCTTTGCACCAATTGCAAGCGGCCCGAATGCCACTGTGATGCTATACCAGGCGACAAAGAACGCTGCCGTCAATCCTGCACATCGGCAGTCTGCGGCAGCGAGACGTCTGCATAGGAGTTGCGGCGTCCGCGCGCCGCGATCTGCGCCTTCATGGCCTTCTGCAGCTTCTCGAAGGCACGCACCTCGATCTGCCGCACCCGCTCGCGCGAGATGCCGTATTGCTGTGACAGGTCCTCGAGCGTGGTCGGATTGTCCTTCAGCCGCCGCTCGATCAGGATGTGCCGCTCGCGCTCGTTCAAAGTCTTCAGCGCGCTCGACAGCAACGCCTTGCGGCCGGAGAGTTCCTCGCGTTCGGCGTAGGTCGTCTCCTGG
>DATAPW010000094.1:0-3527 GCA_036265005.1 Acetobacteraceae bacterium
CCCCCGCCCCGTACCCTTACGTCCTATCGTACGGACGTCCTCTTCATCGACGTCCAAAACCCCAGGCGACAGTGCCTCCATGGCCGCCTTCGATCACAATCAGGCAGCAAACCGCAACACCGTCGCCGCCACAACGGTTACCTTAATTGCGACCCGAGACACCGATGACTGCGGTCCACACAGCGACAGCTGCCAGCCTTGGAAGTCGGGACCCCATCACAACGCGCTGACGGCAAAAGAGCCTGAGCCGATGGCGTAACGCAACGGCTCGTTGGGGATGCGTCCGATACCGATCAAAGTCTCGCGCACTGCGAGGTCCAGCGGCGTGCGCGGTTCGGCGCCAAGAACGTCTGTCAGACGCTGATTGCCCATATGATCGGAGTGGCCCAGAGATAGCGCACTCCACCAGTTCGCGGAACAGCGGCACGAAGGGCGACAGCAATCGCATAAGCACCCACGGAAGCTTGCGCACCTTGATGTCTTGCGGATGGCCGCAATCATCTGCGTCCCAAAAATATCCCGCGTTGGAGTTCGAGCTGATCCTGTCCAATGCGGTGGACAATCTCCTGCGCCGCGACGCCGACATCGCAGTTCGCATGGTAGCGCCTGCGCAGGAAGCCGTGGTGGTCAAGAAGCTGGGCGCGGTCAACCTGGGCCATCATGCGCACAAGGACTATCTCGCCCGCGCCGGCGCGCCGGCGCCGTTGAATGATTTGGCGGAGCACAGTTTGATTGGCTTTGACCGTGAGACGCCTGCTCTGCGCGCCATGCGCGGCCGCGTGCCTGGCGCCGAAGCCATACGCCTTTCCTTCCGGGCCGACAGCGACATTGTGCAATTGCGCGCGATCAAGGCAGGGTTCGGCATCGGCATCTGCCAGGCGGAGTTGGCGTACAAGACCCTGATCTGGTCCGGCTTTTACCGGAAGCCTTCGAATGCAGGCTCGGTGTCTGGCTCGCCATGCATAAAAATTTGCGCGCTACACCCCGCTGCCGCGCTGTATTCGATGGTCTGGCAACCAGCCTCACAAATTATCTGAGCCGGTGACTGCCGAGCGTCCTGCCAATAGTAAAGCGCAACGATCGAAGAACGCAACCTGGGATGAGCACAGTCTGCTACCGGATCCTCTTGATGTGCAGTGTTGTACAGATTGTGTGGTGAGGACAACGTCGGCGCCCGCCCTGCCCCCGCCATCACCTGATGATCCGATCGGAGTCGCCGGTACGACATGTGCTGCCGGTCGACCCCACCACCAGTCGGAGCGCGCCGCGCGCTGTCCGCGTTGGTGCCCCTACCGGCTTCGCCGCTGCATCTGCTCGCCATCCTGCCCGTCCGAGCGCGACCAGGCCTGGTCCGGACCTTGATGACGTACGCCCGCGCCGGATCAGCACCAGTTCGCCGGGCCGCGGCACCGCTGCGAGAACCTCCCACTTTGACAATTCGATTGCAGCATCAAGTGTCACCTCGCGCGGCATGAGGCCGCCGGCTTCGGTCGGCACCAGGAGCATGATTCGTTGTCCAGCCGCCGCCGCATCGTGCAGGGCCATCAGCAGCGTCCCACGTGTCATCAGCATTGACGCTTCCATACACCGCAATGGTCAGCAGTATCCTGTGACCGGACACTCCACGCCTACACCGAAATGCATCCTCCGAATGGCCTACTCGTTTTGTGATCGATGTGATGGTACGGTCTCATTGTCCACAGTTCGTGGACGAGCAAACCAGCCTTAGCCGTCCCTTGACCGTCAAGGGGCGGCTCTCTTTGCGGCTCTATTTTGGGAAGGCGCGGTCCGTACCCTTGCGCCGGCCTCCGTGGCGTTGGCACCGCGCCCGTTCGCAGGCGACGTGACGATGAAGAAATCGACTGTGTCAGGAAGGACCGCTCAACCAACCGCAGGCGTGGCGCCAAGTGCGCAGATTTGCCGCCGTCGATGGAGACGATTTGAGTTGCTGGCGCAAATCAGTCTCGGCGCAGTGCAGCAGGGCAGGGAGGTTCACGCCGTCATGGACCGCCGACATGCCTGCCACACTTGCGATACCGATAGGCGAATAGTCCCTGACGATCCGGCTTCGCCCCGCTTGGGACCGGCTCCACCTTCCGAAGGCGCATATGCTGCATCATATCACCCGCCGATGTTGGGCAAGGGACAATTTTCTTGCGGGGATGGCCGTCGGAAGAGGTGACGTAAGACAACAATGCAGATTACGATCACAGCTGGACCGACGGTGAAGCAAAATGGCCTATGCGATTCGTAAGCTCTCATTTTTCACCAAACAGCTCGCGGGCCTCGATGAGGCCAGCCGAACCAAGGTGAACGAGACGATTTCCATCATGCGGGAGGATGCCACCGCCCGCGATACGGCGAACAAGAGCAGTCCGCAATTCGCCAGCATTTTGCAGGGGACCGGCGTTGGCGCGCAATACATGGATGAGATCCTGGAATTCACGATCAATGGCCGCTGGCGCATTTTCGGCTACCAAACCGATGGCTTCGACAAGACGCACTCGCAGCCTCCGCACCGCAGAGGTAAGTACGGCGCCGGACCGGAGCAGACCGTCCACTACGACGGGCAGGTTTGGCTAATCCGCATCGGGCACCTCGAGCGCGGAGTTCTCGTCGACCCTGGCGATTCATTGGCTTTCTGACGCCGAGCAGACGGCACAGACTTCCTGGCCGACGAAGGAGGCAGTAACCGCCTGATTCGTTTGTCCACCATCAAATTCCGCACACGTGGGGACGCGTCCTTGCCGAGCACGACTTTAAAATAGCACCGAAGAGGGGGCCCGGTCGAATTTGGGGTGGCTGAGGCGAGGATGGCTACTCGCTGACTCCTATGGCTTGGAGTCGGAGCTCGGCGTCGTGGTTGCCCAGTGCTGCCGCCTTCCGGTACCAGCTCACTGCCCGCTCAGAATCGGGTTGCAATCCGACAGCTCCCAGACCGTTTAGGTAATCCGGATCGAGCGTACGCCCCATCGCCATCGCTGCTGAGGCGTTCCCAAGGTTCGCGGCATACTCATACAATTTTCGAGCGCCTGAGATGTCTTTGATCGCTAACAATGCGTCGCCGCGGCTGAGGAAAGCTGCGGCCGCATCCTTATCCTTGGGTACTGGGAAGGTTTCGGGTGACGTGTTGACAGGCGGCGCCGCGGCCTCAGCCTTATCCTTGGGCAATGGCAAGGTATTGTGCGAAGTGTCTAGAGGCTGCAGCACGTCCGCGCTGACAGGCACGTCCGGCGTCAATTGGTGTGTTGTTGCCTTGCCGCGTTGTTGTCCCAACAGACTGTCTGCCATGTCTCCGAACGCCTGCAGGTCAGCCGCGGCCTCAAGGTTGCCCTTCAACACCTG
The DNA here is from genome assembly GCA_036265005.1 of Acetobacteraceae bacterium. Classification (GTDB taxonomy): domain Bacteria; phylum Pseudomonadota; class Alphaproteobacteria; order Acetobacterales; family Acetobacteraceae; genus JAMXLO01. The sequence continues at coordinate 3,346 of DATAPW010000094.1, forward strand.
CACGCTGGCCCGGCTGCGCATGCGTTCCGCGAATTCGGTCAAAGCACGTGTTGCGCCAGGCGTATCGGGCGCTGCTCGGGTCAAAAACTCCTGCCAGGTGCTGACCGCATTATCATCCGGCGGTGCATTAAAGTGACTTCGGGCTAACTGATGCTCGATTTTCAGCAGGAGGGCTTGGCTTT
>DATAPW010000095.1:0-1958 GCA_036265005.1 Acetobacteraceae bacterium
TTAAAGTCCTACGCGAACGAGCCCTTCGTCCATGTGCTGCCGTTCGGGACCATGCCGCAGACCCGTCATGTGCGCGGCTCCAACATGACCTTCATCGGGGTGACCCGGGACCGCATCGCGGGCCGCGCCATCATCGGCTCCGCGCTCGACAACCTGGTCAAGGGCGCCGCCGGCCAAGCTGTGCAGAACATGAATTTGATGCTGGGATTCCCCGAGGCCATGGGGCTCGAGCAGGTGGCGCTGTTTCCGTAGGCTTGGTTCGCTGTCGGGCAACGCGCCCCACGTTGTCATGGCCGGACTTGTTCCGGCCATCTCGATGAGGAGGGCACGTTGCGATCGAGATCACCGTCTTGCCCGGCGATGAAACGAAAGCCTCTCCGGATGTCGTCCCTGCGAACCAGGCCGTGTGAGAAGTCGCGGCCGCGGGACGCACACAGTACGGGCTTTGGGTGAGCCCTGCCACTCAGGCGGGGCCGCCACGGAGTGCCTCCAGGAGCGCAGACGTCCCGAGGATGGCTATCACCCGCTTGAGATTGTAGCTCAGCACCCCCAAGGCGAGCTCGGCTTTCGCTTTTTTGAGGCCGCGCACCAGGAAACGGGGATGTCCCATGAGCCACTTCATCGTCCCGAACGGGTGCTCGGCCATTTCCCGCCGGTGTTTCATCCATGTCGCATCGGTGGTCGCGCGCTGGTGCATCGCCTCGCGCGGGTCCTCATAAAGATCGCGCACGATTACCCGCCGTTTCGCCTTGGTGCATTGCGATTTGAGCGCGCAGCCTTCGCAGGTGTCCGTCCAGTATTCCTTCTTGTGTTGCGTGTGCGAGAGCTTGCGGCGGGTCAGCGTTGCGCCGGCCGGGCAGCGCCAGCTGTCGCTTTCGGCATCATAGCTAAAGCGATCACGGCTGAAGTATTGCTTGCCTTCGGGATTCACGGTTCTCGGTCGCGGCACGATGGCGGTGATGTTCTCCTGCGCGCAGCGTTCGCCGTGCTCGCCGTTCGAGTAGCCGGTATCCGCGACCACCGTCACCTGGTCAGCCGCAACGGCCTCCTTGCCCGCGACTGCCATCGGATGCAGCTGTTGTTTATCATTGCCCTCATTGGTGAGCTCGAAGGCAACGATCAGCTTGTGCTCGGCATCGACGGCAATCTGCGCGTTGTAAGCGACCGTATGGCCCTGCGGCGTGCGCATCAGTTTCGCCTCCGGCTCGGTCACCACCAGCTGCTTGAGCCCCTGTTCGGCCAGCTCCCGCGCCTGCTTCTGCAACTTCGCTCGTTGCGCCTCAAGGGCCGCAATGGCTGCGGCCACATCGCCGGCCACAGGCCCCTCCGCTGGCTCCTGCCGGTCGGCTTCATCCATCGCCGCCAAGTATTCGGCGACCTTGCGGTCGATCACCTCATTTATCTTCGCAATCCGCTTCGGCGTGATCACTTTCGTGCGGCTCGCCACCGCCGCGATCTTGGTCCCGTCGATCGCCAGCAACTCGGCCCCGAACATCCCCTGCTCACGGCAAAACCGGATGAAAGCCCGGCATACCCCCACAATCGCCGTCGCGTGATCCTTGCGGAAGTCCGCAATCGTCTTGAACGACGGCGTCAGGCGGTTGATCAGCCACAGCACTTCCACGTTGCGGCAGGACTCCCGCTCGAGTCGACGGCTGGACCGCATCTGGTTCAGATAGCCATAGACATACAGCTTCAAGAGATCGCCCGGCGCATAGGGCGGCCGCCCCGTCGCTTCCGCCGCAACCTTCCCAAATCCCAGCTTCGCCAAGTCAAGCGAATCGACGAACAGATCGATCACCCGCACCTGACAATCCCCAGGGATCACCTCGTCCAGCACCTCCGGAAACAATGTCGACTGGTAGCGTGATTGTCCGAAAACGTGCGCCATCCCGCCCTCGAATCAAAAGCCCCCTCCGTGCTACCATCATTGCCACGAGTTTTCACACGGCCTGGAA
>DATAPW010000096.1:0-11788 GCA_036265005.1 Acetobacteraceae bacterium
GCGGCCCCCACCCCAACCCTCCCCCGCCCAGGCGCGGGAGAGGAGGCGGTGCACCACGTTCCGTGCCCCCTCTCCCGCGCCTGGGCGGGGGAGGGTTGGGGTGGGGGCCGCTGGCACGCCGCCTGCCGTTCACCGCCGCCCTGCTCCTGTGGGCCATGGGCTTCCCCGTCTGCGCCGCGGACCACGTCGTGTCGCTCAACCTGTGCACCGACCAGATGCTGGTGCTGTTGGCGCCCGAGAAGATAGCCGCGCTGTCACCGCTGTCCCGCGACCCCGCTCTGTCCGTCGTCGCACCCCAGGCCGCGCACCTCCCCGTGGTGCAGGCTTCGGCCGAAGCCGTGCTGCGGCTGCATCCGGATCTGATCCTGGCGGCACCGTTCGGCGCCCAGGCCACGCTGGCCCTGCTGGCGCAGGAAGGGCTGCCGGTGCTGCGCATCGACCTGCCGGCAGACTTCACCGGCATCCGTCAGCAGACGCGAGCGCTGGCGAATGCCCTCGGCGTACCGGAGCGGGGCGAGGCACTACTCGCGGCAATGGACGCGACGCTTGCGGCCCTGCCGCATCGCGATCATGCGCCGCACGCGGTGGCATGGGAGCCGCGTGGCCTGACGGCAGGGCCCGGCAGCCTGATGGACGCGGTGATGCGCGCCGCCGGCCTGATAAACGCGTCGGATGGTGGGCACATGGGCCTCGAAGCGCTACTGCAGCATCCACCGGACCTGCTGATCGTGCCGGCCACACCGGAATTCCCCTCCCTGGCGACGGCATTGCTGGACCATCCGGCACTGGCCGCCCTGCGCCGCCGCGCGATACCGCCCGCACTGACCATCTGCGCCGGACCGTTCACTGCCCAGGCCGCGGTGATGCTGGCGCAATGATCCGCCGGTTGGCGTTGCTGCTTGCCCTGCTGTTCGCGGCTTCCCTGCTCATCGGCGATGGCATCGTGGCGTTGCCGCACGGGATCATTCTGGCCCAGGTGCGGCTGCCCCGCACGCTGCTGGGCGTAATGGTGGGCGGCGGTCTCGGTCTGTCGGGTGCGGTGCTCCAGGGGGCCCTGCGCAATCCGCTCGCCGATCCCGGGCTGCTGGGGATCACTGGCACCGCCGGGCTCGGCGCGGTGATCGCCTTCTACTGGGGCCTGGCGGCGCTTTTTGCCCCCGCTCTGCCGATCGGCGGCCTGCTGGGCGCCGCCATCGGTGCCGGGTTCCTGCTGGGCTTCGCCGGCCGTGCGCCGTCGGGTCCGTCGCTGATCCTGGCGGGCGTCGCGGTCTCGGCTATTGCCGCGGCGCTGCTGGCCCTGGCGCTGACCCTCGCGCCGAACCCGTTCGCGCTTGCCGAGATCACCTTCTGGCTGATGGGCGGGCTGGGTGACCGTACATTGTCGCAGGTCGCCTTGGCGGCACTGCCGATCCTGCTCGGCGGGGCTATCCTGCTGCGCCTCGGGCCAGGCCTCGATGCGCTCAGCCTGGGCGAGGACACCGCGCGCAGCCTCGGCGTTCCGGTCAGCCGGACGCTGCATCAGGCGGCGATGGGAACCGCGCTCGCCGTGGGCGCCGGTGCGTCGGTGGCCGGCGCCATCGGCTTCATCGGCCTGGTCGTGCCGCATTTGCTGCGGCCCTGGTTCGGCGAACGTCCTGGCGCGCTGCTGCTGCCTGCGCCGCTGGCCGGCGCAGCGCTGCTGCTCGTCGCCGACATGCTGGTGCGCCTGGCGCCGCTGGTCCTGCCAATGTCGGCCGCACCGCCGGTCGGCGTGCTGACGGCCCTGCTCGGCGCGCCGTTCCTGGTGGCCATTGCGCGCAGGGCGGCACCATGATCGCGGTGTCGCAGCTGTCCGTGGTACTCGGCGGCCGCCGGGTGCTGCACGATGTGAGCCTCGCCGCCAAGGCCGGCGAACTGGTTGCCCTGTGTGGCCCGAACGGCGCCGGCAAGTCCACGCTGCTGCGTGCGCTGGCAGGTCTGCTGCCGGACACGCCGGCGCCCGATCCGCGGCTTGTCGCCTATCTGCCGCAGGGTGCGCGATGCGCCTGGGGGCTGACCGTCGAGCAGGTGGCAGCACTTGGGCGCATCCCGCATCGCGATGCGGCGACGGGACCGGTCATCGAAGCCTTGAGGCAGTGCGGTATCCTGGCATTGCGCATGACGCGGGTGGACCGCATCTCCGGCGGCGAGGCGCGACGTGCGATGCTCGCCCGCGTGTTTGCCACGGAGCCGGACGTGTTCCTGTTGGACGAACCGACTGCCGACCTGGACCCTGCCGCGTCGCACGACGTCATGCGCCTGCTGCGTGTGACGGCCGATGCCGGCCGCACCGTGGTGGTGGTGCTGCATGCGCTCGACCTGGCGCTGCGCTATGCGCATCGGGTGGTCGTGCTGGCGGATGGCCGGGTGGCGGCCGATCTTCCCGCTGCCGATGCGCTGCCGGCCGCGGCGGCCGCGTTCGGGCTGGCGTTCGGCATCGATCCGGAACCGCGGCTGCTGCCGCCGGGCTGATGCGCCGGTTCGCCCTTATCTCGCTGGGCCTGCATGCCGCAATTCTGGCCGGTTTGCTGGTCTGGTTCCGCCATGCATCGCCGCGCGTCGAAGCGCAGGATGCTCAGGGTGCCGTGGAACTGGTGATGGTGGAGCAGCAGGGCTCCGGCAACACCGTCGTTCCGCCGCCAGCCCCACCGGCGCCGCCACAGATGCCTGAGGCGGTTGCGCCACCACCTCTCCCGCCGCCACCCCCGCCGCCGGCGCCGGCCGCGCCGCCACAGGAGGAATCCGCCAAGCCGGAGGAGCCAGCGCCGCCGCCCGCGCCGCTGCCACCCACTCCGGCGCCTCCGGAACCGGCGCCGCCTCTGCCGACACCGCCAGTACCGCCGCCGCCACCGCTGCCACCGGCGCAGCCAGCAGCGCCGTCACCGCGGCCGGTACAGCCCAGTGCGCCGAAACCCCGTGCCACTCCACCGCCGACGCAACACGCCATGGAGGCACCGCAGATCAACCTGGGCGGCAACGAAAGCGAGACCAACGCGATCGCCAGCGGCGGCCACGTGGTGCCGGCGAGCGTGGACGCCAAATTCCACAACAAGGAGCCGGTCTATCCACCCGAGGCAGCCCGACGCGCCGAGCAGGGCGCGGTCATCCTGCTGATTCATGTGTCGCCCGACGGCCTGGCCGCCGGCGTTGATGTGATGCAGAGCTCGGGCTTCGCCCTGCTCGACCGCGCGGCTCGCGATGCGGTGGAAGGATGGCACTTCCTGCCAGCGGTAAGGGACGGCCAGCCGGTTCCATTCGACATGAAGCTGCGGGTAAGTTTTCATCTCGATTGACGCCGGTTGCGCGCCTCGCGATGACACGTCTGGCATGAAGGAACATCCGATGGTCCGCATCGACAGGGTCGTGACGCGCGGGGGCGACGCAGGACAGACCTCACTCGGCGATGGTGCGCGCCTGCGCAAGGACGCGCCGCGCATCGAGGCGATCGGTGCGGTCGACGAGGCGAATGCAGTCATCGGCGTGCTGCGGCTTGCGACGCGCGCGATGCCGGACGCGGATGCCATGCTCGCGCGCATCCAGAACGACTTGTTCGACGTCGGCGCCGACCTGTCGGTGCCCGGCGAAGGCGGCGATCGGCTGCGGCTGACCGACGCACCGGTGGGGCGACTGGAATCCGAGGTCGAAGCGATGAATGCCGCGCTGCCGACGCTGCGAAGCTTCATCCTGCCAGGCGGGACCGACGGCGCGGCGCATGCCCACCTGGCGCGCACCGTTGTCCGTCGCGCGGAACGCGCGGTGGTGCAACTGGCCGCCGAAGAGGCGGTGACGCCGGCGCTGCTGCGCTACCTCAATCGCCTGTCCGACCATCTGTTCGTGTTGTCGCGCGTGCTGAACGACAACGGGGCGGACGATGTGCTGTGGGTACCGGGCAGTAACCTGGCGTGACGATCCGGCCGAGCGCGCCGATGGCTATTTTGGATTGAGCTGCTTCCACGGATCCTTGACGTCGGCGATCGTCTCGAACTCCACATTGGCGAGCTTGCCGTCCTGCATCTCGGTTCGTCGCATGTAGATGTTCTGGATGATGTCGCGCGTGTCGGGATCGATTGTGATCGGGCCACGCGGACTGTCGGCGTTCTTCCAGCCCTTGAGGATCGTCATCGCCTCGTCGCCGGTGAAACTGCCCTTGGTCTGCCTGATGACTGCGAACACGGCGGCCATGCCGTCCCAGCCGCCGACGGACAGGAAGTCGGGCGCCGACGCTGCGCCGTACTCCTTGATCCAGGATGCGACGAACGCGGTGTTGGCCGGACGCGTCGCCGCAGCCGAGTAATTGCCGGCGGTGACCAGACCGACGGGCGCATCGCCCATGTTCGGCAGTTCCTCCTCGACGACCAGGTCCTGCGTCGCGACGACTTTGGTGCCGGCCTCGCGAACTCCCAGGTCCCGGATCACCTTCATCATCGCGGTGGCCTGCGTGCCGCCGGGAACGAAGATGAACAGCACATCGGGCCTGGCGTCCTTGATCTTCTGCACGAACGGGGCGAAGTCGGGGTTGTTGGTGGGGAACCGTACGCTGCTGACGATCTGGCCGCCCGCATCGGTGTAGCCTTTGGTGAAGGCGTTCTCGGCGTCATGCCCAGGGATGAAATCGCTCACTGCCGTCGCGGCCTTCCTCCAGCCCTGGCCGGCAACCCATTTGCCGAGCGGCAACGCGGTCTGCCATTGGGTGAACGAGACACGCGCGACGTAGGGTGAGATGCGCGGGATCGCCACACCCGCGGCGTTGGTGAGAATCAGCGGGATCTTTGCTTCGGCGGTCAGCGGGGCGATGGCAGCGGCGATCGGCGAACCGACGAGACCAAGCAGGATGTTGACCTTTTCGCGGGTGATCAGTTCCTGCGCCAGGCGCTTGCCGACCTCCGGACTGGATCCGTCGTCGCGGTTGACGAGTTCAATGCTCACGTTTGCCGGCAACTCGGCTTTGTGCAGCATGGCATAGAGTTCGATGCCCTTCTGCATTTCCTCGCCTGGCGCAGCAAGAAATCCCGACCGGCTATTAATGACGCCGATCTTGACGACGGTCTGCGCATGTGCGGCGTGGGGCGGCAGCCAGTCCAGTGTCGCTGCCGCCATTGTGCCGGCGGCAAGCCTGAGGACGTCGCGGCGCTTCATGTGCATGGGACTCTCCTGGGCAGCGACGCGGCAGTCTCGGTCCAGGAGATTGCCGCGTCGCTGCGATCCTCGCAATGACCAGCGAACCGGCTAGTCGGCTGATGGTGCGGGGACGAGCATGGTCAGCTTGAGATCGGGATAACCGGCAAGGTTGAAGGTGACCTGTTGGTATCGAATGAAACCATCCGTCGGATGATTGAACGTCCGCTCGCCGCCTTCGCGTTCGAGGACGCCGTGTTCATCCCAGAAGTGCGCGAACTCCTGGCTGTCCTGATGCAACCCGTCGATCAGCAGGCGCAGTGACGCATCGTTCAGGTGCGCGCTGCAGTCGGCACGGAACTCCGCGGCGACGCGGCGCGCGCGGTCCTCCCAGCCGCAGATCAGCGAACGGGCGTCGCGCCACTGAAAGATGAAGCGCAGCAGGTTGCGTTCGCCTGGCTGGTCCAGCCACCCCACGAACAGCCTCTCGGCTGTGGCATTCCAGCTCCGTGCGTTCCAGCCTCGATCCAGGATGTAGGCCGGACAGCCAATCGTCTGGACGCAGGCAAGTGCCGCCGCCGGCGGCTGGTCAGCCTCGATGCGTCCCTGATCGGGATCGCGCTTCGCCGCCATTTCGAACAGGTAGGCGCGTTCCGCGCGACCCAGTTGCAGGGTGTTGGCCAGCCGGGCGAGCGCCGTCGGCGACACCGACACGTCGCGGCCCTGTTCGATCCAGGTGTACCAGGTCGTACTGAGCCCACAGAGCTGGGCGACCTCCTCGCGACGCAGCCCGGGCGTCCTCCGCCGGTGCCGCGCCGGCAGTCCGACCTCGGCCGGGGTCAGCCTTTCGCGGTGCGCGCGCACGAATTCGCCCAGTTCGCGCCGTCGTTCGAATGGCCTGGCCGTTATCATGGTGCCTCTTATACCAGTGTAACTATCCATCTTAAACCGGTATCTCACGGATGGTAGCCGATACGAACCATTCGAGCCGGAGCAAGGGGCAATGTCGGAAATCAGGACGCACGAGGCGCTGGTGGGCCAACAATTCGGGTCACGTGCCGCCGCCTATCTGACCAGCGCGGTGCATGCGCAGGGCGATGACCTCCAGGCACTGGCCGCCCTGGTGGACGGCCAGGTCGAGGCGCGCGTGCTGGATCTTGGCTGCGGCGCCGGCCATGTCAGCTTCCAGGTCGCGCCGCGTGTCCGCCACGTCGTCGCCTATGACCTGTCATCGGACATGCTGGCCGTTGTGGCACGCGCCGCCGCGGACCGCGGGCTTGCCAACATCACGACCAGGCAAGGCATGGCCGAGACCCTGCCGTTCCCGGACGCCAGCTTCGACGTCGTGCTCAGCCGCTTCAGTGCGCATCACTGGGCAGACTTCGAGGCAGGGCTGCGCGAGGTGGCGCGTGTGCTGCGGCCCGGCGGCATTGCCGGTTTCGTTGATGCGATCACCCCGGGGACGCCGCTGCTGGACACCTACCTTCAGGCGACCGAACTTCTGCGGGACCCCTCGCATGTGCGGGATTATTCGCGTGCGGAGTGGGAGGCGGCGATCGCTCGGGCCGGCCTGCTGCCCGGTTCGGTCAGTGCGCATCACATCCGCCTGGAGTTCGCCGTGTGGGTCGAAAGGATGCGCACGCCGCAGGCCAACATCGATGCCATCCGCTCGCTGCAGGCAGCGATGTCGGAGAGCGTCACGCGGCATTTCGAGATCGCGCCGGATGGCAGCTTCACGCTCGACGTCGGGCTGTTCCAGGCATCGAAGCCCGCCTGATCGGGTCATGGCCTGATCGGCCGGTAGGGCGGAAAAGCGCAACGCATTCCGCCGCGCCCACGATAATGCCGGGCGGTGGCTAAGGCGGACTGGCTAGAATGGCGCGGTGATCGTGTGCCAGGTCCACACCGCCACGGTACTTGCCGTCGTGGCCGCGACCGACAGGCCGCAGAACAGCGCCGCGGTGCCGACCGGCGTCGCGCCGCCGGTGACTAGCGCGACCAGCGCACCGATGGCCGCGCCGCCGGCGCAGGATGCCACCGCGGTTTCGGCAAAGCTGCCCGGGCGTGAGACGACCACCTCGCGGCCCGGACCGCTGTTGACCACGCCGCCGACCAGCGGCGCCGCGGTCTGTGCCGTCGCCGGCGATGTCATCAGCAGGGCGGCCAGGACCGGCAGGCAGGCGAGGGAGATGGCATGGATGTGCATTGCGCTATGATAGCCGCCGCGCGTCCGGAGGGGGAAGGTGAAATGAAATTCGGCCTGATCATTCGCGGCCAGTATCCGCAGGGTGACGATATGCAGCTTCGCCTGCGCGAGGATGTCGAGGCGGCGAAGCTTGCGGAAGAACTCGGCTACGACTGCGTCGCCAAGGGCTCGCACTACAGCTCGCACCCGTTCCAGTACATCCAGCAGATTCCCTATCTGTGCCAGGTGGCGTTGGTCGCGCCGAACCTGCGGCTGATTCCCGGCGTGGTGCTGCTGCCATTGCACAGCCCGTTGCATGTCGCCGAGGAGCTCGCGTCGCTCGATGTGATGTGCGGCGGCAAATTGGTGTTCGGCGCCGGGATCGGCTACCGCGAAGTGGAGTTCCGCGCGTTCGGCACCACGCTGAAGCAGGCCGGCCGCCGTTTCGAGGAATGCCTGACGGCCGTGAAGCGGCTGTGGACCGAAGACTTCGTGACGATGCAGGCGTCGTATTTCGCGCTGGAGGGCGCCAACTGCACTGTGCTGCCGATGCAGAAGCCGATGCCGCCGGTGTGGATCGGCGCCAACATCGATGTCGGGATACGCCGCGCGGCGCGCATGGCGGATGCCTGGTTCATCAATCCGCACAACAAGCTGGATACCATCGCGCGGCAGATGGAGGTCTACAAACGCGAGCTGGATGTCTGCGGCAAGCCGTTCCCGGCGGAGTTGCCGATGGCGCGCGAGGTGTTCATCGCGCGCTCGCGGGCTGAGGCGATCGAACGGGCGAAGCCGTCGCTGGAGGTGAAATACAAGGCGTATCGCGACTGGGGGCAGGACAAGGTGATGCCGTCGAGCGATCACTTCGATCTCGACTTCGACGACCTGGTGAATGACCGATTTCTGATCGGCTCGCCGGCGGAGGTGACGGAGCAGATTTTGGATCTGCGCCGGCGGTTCGGTGTCACCACGCTGATCGCCGGCGTGCACTGGGTCGGCATGCCGAAGAGTCTGGCGATCGAACAGATGCAGTTGCTGGCCGAGGAGGTATTCCCGGCAGTGCGCTCGGCTGGCTGATGTCGTCGTCTTCGCCGTACGGCGCAACAACGCTGGATCACACCTGTCCACCGCCACGCCGAGCGAGCGGGCCACGGTGGCCATCCGCTCGTCGAATGTGGCGAGCGTTGCACTGAGCCGGTCGGCCATTGCGGTGTTGATGGCGTCCGGCGTACGAGGTTGAAATCCGGTCGGCGAAGCATGGCGGCAGCGATGTCCGGCGAGGTCCACCCGCTCCGCTGTGCGCGCAAGCCAGCCGGCTATCAAACGCGCTGAGTGCAATGCGAGCAGGGCTTCGGTGCCGTGCCGCCGCTGGTGACCGACATCGATCTCTCGCTCGACGACAAGTTCCTGTACGTCGCATGCTGGGGAACCGGAGAGATGCGCCAGTACGACGTGACGGAGCCCCGGAAACCGAAGCTCACCGGATCGGTCCACATCGGCGGCATTGCACGACGGACGCCGCATCCGAATGGAAAGATCTATCGGGGTGGGCCGCAAATGGTGGAGATCAGCCGCGACGGAGAGCGAGTGTATTGGACCAACTCGCTCTACTCGACCTGGGACAATCAGTTCTACCCGGACGGCGTGCCAGGCGCGCAGGTCATGGCTCGGGCTGAACCTGCTGGTGGTCTGATGCTGGCGGATGACTACTGGGTGGCCTTTCCCGACGGGTACCGGGCTCACCAGATCCGGCTGGAAGGCGGCGACTGCTCGACTGATTCGTTCTGTTACCCCTCGGTCGGAAGTTGATCGGGGGCGGCTGGTCGCGGACCGGCCTTTGGTTGGCAGTGGTCGCGAGCGGTCTCTCACGGGGTCAACCCGGCGATGGGATGGCCGCTCGCCGTTGCGAGCGGGTTGATGGAGAGAAATGCACGCGCTCTGCTCGCCGCGCTGTTATATCTCGCGTCGGCACGCGCTGGCGATGTTCGTGGTGATGGTGCCTTTCGCCTGCTTACGATCTTGCTCGCCTGGCAGTGTGAGATTCAGATCGGCGACCGCGGCCGATTTCGTCAACGGGCTGCTCTCATGTTCGCTGTCAACGATGAACCCGCGGCTCAGCCACCGGCAGCAACCGGAGCACGTTTCATCATTGCTGGTGCCCAAGGCAGGAGGCAGGGACCTGAAGACGCCGGTTTAACAAGCTCTCATGCGCGGGTTGGTTACCGCATTACCGAGTTTCGTCTTGGGGCTGCCTCGCTCTAGGAGCGAGCGTCGATCGGCGGGATCGGCTCATAACAGCCACGAGGGTTCCCCATCCTGGCCCTGCCTCCGACCTTGGGCGCCTGCGGTGGATGATGTGGTTAACGTGCCCTCCGAATGTGGTGTCGTCGATGCTGGCGACTACGGCGTCTGCAATTGCACCTGGCGGGCGATGGCCCAGATGAAACCGATCATCTCGCGGGCGATTGCGGTTGTGACAACCACCCTCGGCTTGCCTTTGGCGACCAGGCGACGATACCGCCCACAGAGGCGCACTTGCGCCTTCCACGCGGTATCTCGGAGATGTTGTGGAAGGTCCTCGATCCGATCGTGTAGCTTGCGACTGACCCTTGCCTGCATGCGGTAGGTCCACGCGCCCTCGATCAGCGCTCGGCGAGCCTGACCGTTCCCGGCCTTGGTAATGCCGCCCCGTCGCACACTATCGCCGCTGGAATGTTCGGACGGCACAAGGCCGACATAGGCCATGAGCTGGCGGGGATTTGAAAACCGCGCAAAATCGCCGATTTCGGCGACGATCGTGACTGCGTTGATGAATGCCACACCCCGCATCGCCTGGATCGCCTTCACCACCGGTGCCATCGACCATTGCTCGAGCAACTGCTCGATCTGCTCAACCAGCCTGCCGATCCGCTTCTCGGCGTCTTCCACCGCGTGGATGTAGTCCTGCAACACGATCTGCTGGGCGGGATGGTCAAACCGTACCGTCGTCAACCAGCGTCGGTATGCCACCGTCCAGGCTCGGGGGCCCCCATAGTCCTTGCTATGGCGTAACAGGAACCCAGTAAGGTGCTGTCGGGCCTTGGTGAGAACGCGCACTGCCGTGCCTCGGGCGCGGACAAGGTCCCGCATCGCCTCGTGCGCCGCATCCGGTACCCAAACTGCAGTCAATTCCCCCGCCCTATGCAATTTGGCCAGCATCGCCGCATCGCGACGATTGGTCTTCACCCGGTCACCAGGTTTCTTCGGGATCAACGAAGGAGCGACCACAGTGCAGTTATGGCCAAGCCCGCTCAGCAGCCGATGAAGGCCATAGCCACAAGGGCCAGCTTCATAGCAGAAGCACAATCGCTCTCCGCGATGCCCGAGCCGTGCCGCAAGCTTGATCACAATGTCAGCGCGGTTCTCGATCACGCCGCAATGTCTCACCTCACCGCGTCGACCTTCCTCGGCGACTGCGACCGAGATCGTTGATTTGTGCACATCCAGCCCAACGTAACTAGTGATAGGTTTCATCTGGCTCGTCTCCCATGCATGAGGCACTGAGCCGTCTTCCCGACGGCTCAACCCTCGACATTGCACGTCGCGAGGCGAGCCACCTTACAGTTCAAGGCGCGAACATAGGGTCTAGACTGCCCTGCCTTGTTGGCGCGCAGTTCGATGCACTGGCCGGCTGTGAGCACCGGCTGAAGGGCGGCATCAAGTTCTATGGCGCTTACCCTGGCGGCTTCCTCCACCGCGCCCGTGCGCTGCTCGGCGTACAACTTGACGACGCGGTTCTGCACGTCTGTAGCGGCATGGTGCGGGCCTACCCGTACGATGGCGTAGGGCCGAACGATCGCACGCTGGATCTGGATCCGGCCACTCAGCCGGACATCGTGGCTGATGCCCGTGATCCCTATCCGCAGGGCTTCCGTGCCGTCCTCGCCGATCCGCCGTACAGCAAAGGGGATGCCGCGCGGTACTTGCCAGGAGCGGCCACGTACCCTTCGCCGCGGCTGATCGTACGACGCGCCTTCGAAGCCCTACCTGTCGGTAGCAGGATCGGCATGTTGCATATCGAGATGCCGCGTCCGCCCAAGCCCGCGCACCTGGTCGCAGCGGTGACGGTGTTGGTGGGGTACGACAACGTGGCCCGGCTCTTCACGGTGTACCAGAAGATCAGCTAGCTCGCGGACAGTTGCCTGCCCGCCTACGCCTCCCCATGCTCCAGCGATGTTCGTCGTCACCGAGGCGGATGCCGCTGCGATCCGCGCCGTCTATGAGCAGCGAGGCGAATTCCCGGCCGCGATCGAGCTGCGCCAGCGCTTCCCTGGCATCACCGACAACGTGCAGGCACGGGAGTGCGCGCGCACCATCGCCGGATGGAAGCCGCTGCCACTACGGCCGGTGAAGCGGATGCCCAAGGCGCCGCGGTTACGACGCCTACGCTGACGCTGGCCGGGTGCCCAATGCGACACAGTCCTGGCAACG
>DATAPW010000097.1:0-30918 GCA_036265005.1 Acetobacteraceae bacterium
CTGGGCGGTGGCCAAGCGCGATGCACCGCAGGTCGCCGCGGATTGCTGGACCTTCCCCAATCCGACCGGACCGAAGGGCCGCCTGGTGCCGCACCGGCCGTATTTCTGGGGCATCTGGAACTTCGCCAAGAACAAGAGCGCGGCGAAGGAGTTGGTTGAATACCTGTCGCAGCGCGAGCAGGTGGAGACGCTTGCAGCCCCGGTCTCGGGCTATGACATCCCACCGTTCCAGTCGATGACGGACCTCAGCGTCTGGAGCGACGTCGAGCCGCCCAAGGGCACGGTTTACAACTACCCGGTGCGGCCGTGGCACAACGCGGAATATTACATCCCCGGCTCCTCGGCGCCGCCCGACATCGCGGTGCAGATCTGGAACCGCTACGTGATCCCCGGCATGGTGGGCCGGTTGCTGACCGGACAGACGATCAAGCAGTCGCTGGCCTGGGGCAAGGATGAGCTGCAGGGTTTCATCCGCTAAGCGACTTCACGACGATCTGTCGTCGATGGCATTCGAGGGGCCGCGGTTTGCCGCAGCCCCTCGTCTGTCGGGTCAGTGAAAAATCCCCGCGCGCCGATGCTGGAAGCCGAGTTCAGCCACGCTGTGCAATTGCATCAGCAGGGCAGGCTGGTCGATGCCGAGCGGATCTATCGCAAGGTCCTGCAGCGCGATCCGAAGAACGCCGTCGCGCTGCACCTGCTCGGTGTGGTGGCATTGCAGACCGGGCGAGCCGGGCGCGCGGTTGACCTCATCGGCAAGGCGATCGCGCTGCGGCCGGATTACGCCGAGGCGTACGGCAATCGCGGGCTTGCACTCCAGGAACTGGCGCGCTCCACGGAGGCCCTGGCGAGCTACGACAAGGCGATCGCACTCAACCCGCAGCATGCCGAGGCGTACAACAACCGCGGCCTCGTGCTGCAGGCGCTGCGGCGACCGGCGGAGGCGACTGCGAGCTACGATGCAGCGATTGCGCTGATGTCGGACTACGCAGTGGCGCACAGCAATCGCGGGAACGCGCTGCAAGAGCTGGAGCGGCTCGACGAGGCGGTCGCGAGCTTCGACAGGAGCATCGCGCTGGCGCCGGACTACGCGGCGGCATATTACAACCGCGGCAATGCGTTGCGGGCATTGCGGCGTCACGCCGACGCAGTCGCCAGCTACGACAAGGCGATCGCGCTGCGGCCGGATTACGCGGAGGCTCACTGCAACCGCGGCATCGTGCTGCAGGAGCAGGGATTATTCGCGGCCGCGGTCGCCAGCTACGACAAGGCGATTGCGCTGCGGGCGTACGTCGCGGAGGCATACAACAATCGCGGGACGGCTCTGCAGGCGCTGAATCGTCCCGAGGACGCGCTGGCGAGCTACGACGAGGCGGTCGCATTGCGTCCGCGCTATGCCGAGGCGTGGAACAGCCGCGGCACCGTGCTGCAACTGCTGAAGCGTCCCGAGGCGGCGGTCGCGAGCTACGACCGGGCGATTGCGCTGCAGGCGGACCATGTCGATGCGCACTGCAATCGCGGCACCGCGTTGCAGGACCTGGGGCATTCCGAGGCAGCCCTGGCGAGCTACGACACTGCGATCACGCTGCGGCCGGATTACGCGGAGGCCTATACCAACAAGGGCCTTTGCCTGCTGCGAATGGGGCAGCTCGATGCCGGCTGGCAACTCTATGAATGGCGCACGCGGCGCCACGACTACGTTGCCGCACACTCGTTCCCTCAGCCGGCCTGGCGGGGCGAACAGGATATCGCCGGCAAGACCTTGTTCATCCATTGGGAACAGGGGCTCGGGGATACACTGCATTTTTGTCGCTATGCGAAGCTGGCGGAGGAGCGCGGCGCCAGGGTGACCATGGAAGTGCAGGCGCCGCTGCTACACCTGATGACGCAACTGAGTCCGACGATCCGGATCATCGATCCCGATCGGGTGGCGCCGGATTTTGACTATCATTGTCCGCTGCTGAGCCTGCCGTTGGCATTCGGCACGACGCTGGCGACGATCCCCTCGCAGCCACGCCACTTTTCCGTGGAACAGCCGTTGCGCGAACGCTGGGCGGCACGCCTGCTGGCGCCGACGAAACCGCGCATCGGCGTGGCCTGGAGCGGTGGGACATTATACAAAAATGACTACAGCCGCTCGATTGATCTGGCGACGTGCCTGCCGATGTACAGCCGGGGCGTGGAGTGGGTGTGCATCCAGAAGGAGATCAGGCCGCACGACCTTGCCGTGCTTCGCGAGGCCGGCGGCATCTCATTCCATGGCGATGACCTGCACGACTTCACTGACACGGCGGCGTTGCTGGATCTGATGGACATGGTGATCACGGTTGATACCAGTGTGGCGCATCTTGCCGCCGGTATGGGGAAGCCGGTCTGGATGTTGCTGCCGTATAATTCAGAATGGCGCTGGCTGCTCGATCGGAGTGACTCACCGTGGTATCCGAGCGTGCGGTTGTTCCGACAGCAACGCGCGGGCGACTGGTCGGACGTGATCGATCAGGTGAAGCGCGCGCTGCGGTCCGTGACCGACTGATGCCCATTGCATTGTCATTGCGAGTTGCAGCTGCAGCTCTCCGCCGTCGACACCGACATCGACACGGCGATCCGCGCCACGCCAGCCTGGCGCGAGAAGGAGGAACGGCTCACCACCGCTCCAGCGATCGGCGCAACGATCGCCCGCACCTTGATCGCTGACCTGCCCGAACTCGGCGTGCTCACCCGGCGGCGCATCACCGCTCTCGTCGGTGTTGCCCCGATCACTCACGACAGCGGCAAACGCCACGGCAACCGCGCTATCGCCGGCGGTCGCGGCGGCCCGATGCAGTCGACGCCCCGCCAGGGTAACGGTGCTGACGCCCAAGGCGCACGCGGCAAAACTTAAGGTTGGGCTGCCGACCGGGACGGCGTTGCTCCGGGAGCTGGGAGCGAGCGGGTTCGCAAGGGCCGGGGGAGTTATCTTACGTCCGCTCCGTGAACGGGCACCGACCACCCATGGCCGCGGCAGATGGGACGTCCGGCGAACTCAACACGTGTCGCCATCCTTCGGCGCAGTGGAGGAGCGCTGGTCGTGATCGCAGGTCCGGCGTGGTATTGGTGCCTGCGACGCTGGTCCGGGCTGTCGCGTGATAATTCTATCTATGTTCTCTTCGTGTTAAAGGGGCCCATGGGACCGCGCAAAATCGTTCACGTCGACATGGACGCGTTCTATGCATCGGTAGAACAGCGAGACAATCCGGCGCTTCGTGGGCAACCAGTCGCGGTTGGCCACGCCGCCCAACGCGGTGTGGTGGCCGCAGCCAGCTATGAGGCCCGCGCATTCGGCGTGCACTCGGCGATGCCGTCCACCACAGCCATGCGGCGCTGTCCGGCACTGGTCTTTGTACCGCCACGCTTCGAGGTCTATCGCGCGGTCTCGCGCCAGATCCATGCCATTCTTGGCGATTACACGGCGCTCATCGAACCCCTCTCGCTCGACGAAGCCTATCTCGATGTCACGCAGGACCTGCGCGGCCTGCAGACCGCATCAGCGACGGCGAAAGAGATTCGCGCGCGGATCTTCCAGGAAACCGGCCTCACCGCATCAGCCGGCGTCTCCTACAACAAGTTCGTGGCCAAACTCGCCTCCAGTCAGCGCAAGCCAAATGGCCAGTTCGTCATCACCCCGGAGATGGGGCCGGACTTCATCGCTTCGCTGCCGATCGACAGGTTCCACGGCGTTGGGCCCGTCACAGCAGCGAGGATGCGCCGGCTCGGCATTCAGACCGGCGCGGATTTGCGCGCACAGTCGCTGGCTTTCCTGCAGCGGCATTTTGGCAGATCGGCCGATTGGTATCTCGGCATCGCCAACGGCGACGACGATCGCCCGGTCGTTGCCAACCGCCCACGCAAGTCCTCCGGCTCGGAAACCACATTCGAGCGGGACCTCACCGTAGCCGAAGACATCGAAGCCGGCGTAGCGGCCATGGCGGACGAGGTCTGGGCCTGGTGCGAGACGGCAAATGCCTTCGGCCGAACCGTGACGGTGAAGGTCAAGTTTGCCGACTTCCGGCTGGTGACGCGAAGCCGCAGCTTTCCAGCGGTGATCGCACAACACGAACTCCTCCGGCAGGCCAGCCTTGACCTGGTGCGCTTGCTGTTGCCGACCCCCAAAGGCGTCCGCCTGCTCGGCGTCGCCGTGTCGAACTTCGATCAGGCACCGATCAGTTCCGCCCGCGAGCTGCCGTTGTTTAGCCCCGGCGAGGCGATCTTGCCGCGTACCACCCGTCGGGCGCCGCAGTGACGCGGGCAGGCTGATGGCGCGGCGCGCCGGCCGCACCGACCTGCCGCTTCACGGCGGACGTGCGCCACGATGGCTGGGTGATCGGGTGACCCGGCTGTGCGCGGTGATTACTCAGGCAATCGCTCTGGAGTATGGCCGCGACAAGATGTTGCCCCGGTTGGCGCATCCCTTCTGGTTCCAGTCGTTCGGTGCGGTGATGGGAATGTGTGCATTCCTCTGATATCGCAACGAGCGTCGTCGGCACGTTTGAGCAGACCTGACGCCATCGTCGGGGGAACTCGGTATCCACGTTTGCGGCGCGCGTGGCAGCCAGTTGCGCCAAACGCCACATGAGCTTGAAGCGATTGGGGATCGAATCGGTTTTGACGGCGCAGCGCTCTGCCAAGGCGAACCGGCTGGTCGCCAAAGTCGACAGCGCAGCGGCCCGGGAGGGCTTCCACCTCTATCCCTGCTGGACCACAACCCAGTGTTCGTCATCGCGAGGCGTGACAGACCCGATCGATAGCGACGGGAACCTTATCGACACAATTTTGAGCCCGCCCCGTGACATGAAAGTTGCCGCCCTGAGGTTCTGGCATCGGCGAGGCCGAAAGATCGTCTTGCAAGACCATCTGGCACAGAAGCGCACGGACCGTATAAGCCCTGCCTTGCGAGGAGAGTGCCGGAGGTGCATCTTGATGTTCGCGACACGTCGTGCGGGAAGTGTCGGCCTTTAGTGTGCACGAATGACGTGGTTGGCTGTACTTGCAGGTGAGCCGACGGATACGTCGCCCGCCGGCCTCTGGTCCGAAAATTGGGGCGATCCCGATGGTCGTTACCGGAATACACGATCCATATCTCGTCGCTCTGTCCATTCTGGTCGCCTCCTTCGCGTCTTACACCGCCCTCGAGCTCAGCGGGCACGTGGGCGCCGCCCGGGGACTTGCGCGCCACATCTGGCTGGTAGCGGCTGCGATCACAATGGGAGGCGGAATCTGGGCAATGCACTTCATCGGCATGCTCGCCTTCGTCATGCCGATGCCGATGTCCTACGACATCGGACTGACCACTCTATCGCTCCTGGTGGCGGTCTTCGTAACGGGCGGCGGCTTTTACATCATCAGTCGCCAGAGCGCATTGCCGTTTCGCCTCGTTCTCAGCGGTACGTTCATGGGACTGGGCATTGCCGCCATGCATTACACCGGTATGGCAGCAATGCGGGGGCGCGCCGATGTTAGCTACGACCGACTATTCGTCTTGCTTTCACTGGTCATAGCGATCGGCGCGGCGACGGCGGCACTATGGCTGTCATTCCGAACAACAGATCTTTGGCAAAAGCTCGCTGCAGCAGTTGTCATGGGCCTCGCCATTTCCGGCATGCACTATACGGCGATGCGAGCGGCTATTTTCGTCGTTCACGGTCCGGTTCACGAGGGCCAAACATACGCAAGCCTCGATCAAATCAGTCTGGCCCTGGCAATCGCCAGCATTATGTTTGTGATTCTTGCCGTCGCGTCGATTGCCTCCCTGACTGAGCAGAAGCGCGCCGAAGAAGCTCTGCGTCAAGCACGGGCGGATCTTGCACGCGTCAACCGCGTGACCACTATGGGCGAACTGACTGCCTCCCTGGCTCACGAAGTGAATCAACCGATTGCCGGCGCCGTCGCGAGCGCTCAAGCTTGCTTGCGCTGGCTCTCCGGAGACTCCCCGAACATCGAAAATGCGCGCGAGGCGGCGAAGCGGATTGTGCGAGACGGCACGCGTGCGTCGGACATCATCACCCGGACCCGCCTGTTCTTCACTAAGGATACGTCGCAACGAGAGTTGGTCGATGTAAACGAAGTCATTCGAGAGATGATCGTCCTCCTGAGCAGTGAGGCAACGCGGTACGCCATATCAGTCCGGATGGAGTTGGTGGCTGATCTTCCCCATGTCATGGGAGATTGTGTGCAATTGCAGCAGGTCCTGATGAACCTCATGATGAACAGCATCGATGCGATGAGGGACGTGGATGGGACTCGCGAGCTCGTCGTCGGGTCGCAGCGAGCGGAAAGTGGGCAAGTGATAGTGTCCGTCAGCGATAGCGGCGTAGGGCTGCCCCCGCGGCAGGCGGATCAGATCTTCAATGCGTTCTTTACTACAAAGCCTCATGGGACCGGTATGGGACTGTCCATCAGCCGCTCCATCATCGAATCGCATGGTGGCCGCTTGTGGGCTGCCGACAACTCTCCGCGCGGTGCAAGTTTTCGCCTCGTCCTACCCACTAAGGTCGCGGCATACTAATGACGCCCCCAGTCACGTCTACGGCTCTGCTTCCAGACCATTGGATCGGCCAGCAAGGCGGTATTGTCGAGGTCGCGGCGAACTCCGAGACTTTCTGCGCTGCGAGACCCGCATTCGCCAAGACGTCTCGGCGGAAAAGTGACGCTTTCACGACATGGCGGGACGGCGATAGCGCTCGGCAGTCTGGTTGAAGCCTAAGGGTAGGTTCGACCGCCCGCCGCGCTCGATGTCTTGGCACGAAAGCTGAGGAATATAATTGGGAGGCGCCCGAGAGGCCTCACGCCTGCGGCATGCCGGGAGCAGAAATCGTCCCACGGCCGTGTCGGTGGCATAGTTTGTCAAACTCCACCCGACCCGAGGCGGACGCGTACGAGGCAGCTTCCTCGCCAGAGGTGGTCGACCCGCCTGACGGCGGAACCCAGCAGATGAACCGATTCTCTTGGCTTGGCTGCGGATTGGCAGGGATCCTGGCCTCCAGGTGTTGTTGGTGGGTCGCGACTGCATCCTCTGCGGGGGACGGCTCGATGGCGGTGCGGGCGACGGGGACGCCGTGCTTGTCGTGTTGCCCGCTACGGAGTTCTCACCGGCCGTCAGCCTCAACCACCCACTCACGAATACCGGTTGAACGACGCATTGGACGATGCGCGGGCCACTCGGCCGTTATCACTTTGGCGCGAGCGGGTGCTCGCTACACCTATGGCGGCGGAAAGATTCTTACACTGTGCCTTTCTCACTACGGCCCTGGGTGAGGTTCACCAGCGCCGTAGTGCTGCGGAAGGAAGGTGACGCAGGTTGAACGGCTCTATCCGCGACCGATCGCGGCCGAGCCCCATTGTTCGTGGACAAGCGGCTCCACTGGTCCAGCAGTTGGATACCATAACCGTTGTTAGAACGTCGCAGGGCGATCGGCTCTGTTGCAGCAGATGTTGCTGAATCTCATAATGAGCGGGGTTGAAGGGCGTCGATCCGGCGACGTCCGATCGCATCTTTGAGCGCTCCTTCACAACGAAGCCTAGCGGCATGGGCATGGCGATCATCGACAGCCATCGGGGGCGCTTCCGGGTGTTGCCGCGCGTGCCGGAGTTTAGACTGCTCGCTGAGGGTGAGGAGGAACCATGATCGAAGGAGTCGTCAGCGCAATCGGCCGCAGGGGCGCTATGTTGCGTGCCGCGCTACCAGCGGCATATGGGGCTCTCTCATGAGAGAGGAACCGCCGGTCGTGGTTGTCATTGATGATGATGTATCAGTGCGGGACGGTGTCGAAGATCTTCTTCGCTCAGTCGGCCTGAAGGTAGAATCGTTCGGTTCGGCGCAGGATTTCCTTCTAAGCAAGCGCCCCGACGTACCTGGTTGCATCGTGCTCGACGTCAGGTTACCGGGGCTGAGCGGACTGGAATTCCAGCGTACACTCATGAACTCGGAAATCCGTCTTCCAATAATATTCATCAGTGGTCACAGCGACATTCCAATGTCGGTGCAGGCGATGAAATCCGGCGCCATCGAATTCCTGACCAAGCCCTTACATGAACAGGCATTGCTCGATGCGATCCAAGCCGCTATCGAACGCGATCGTGCCCGACGCCAGGACGCCAAAGCTGCTGCTGAACTACGGGAACGCTTCAATTCTCTGACATCGCGCGAACGAGAAGTCTTTGCGTTACTTATCGCCGGTCGGCTGAACAAACAAATTGCGAGCGATCTCGAATTGAGCGAGAACACGGTAAAGGTCCATCGCAGCCAGGTCACACGAAAGATGCGAGCAAAGTCTTTGGTAGATCTTGTGCGGATAGCCGATAGGCTCGGTATTTCTATCAGAAGCACATAGACCTGATACCAACTCCTAGTGACCGCGACCCAATACCATCACGGCTGGGCTTGGCCGCACCATCCACGTATTTCGTTGCAGTGGGCCAGAAAGAGATGGATGGCCGGCCATGACGGAATGCGTTGGACTCAGCGGGGCTTGTGGGATGGCCCGCTCCTGACTTCCTCGGCAGCATAGGATCGCTGTACGAGGCTGGTGCTGTGGTCCAGCGGCGGCGTGTCCAGCCGGAGAATATCCGCGCCCACCAAATCGAAGCCGGCCTGCGTCGTAGCGATGGAGGCTTGCTGTCGCGCGCATGACCTCGGCCGGCTTCTAGGAGTCCAGAGTCACGCCGTGCGCTTGATGTCGCCCGAATACGTGCGCCCCTGTGCCAAGGCGCAGAAGAACGACGACCGGGATGCGGAGGCGATCGCCGAGGCGGCAAGCCGACCGACAATGCGCTTCGTCGAGCTCAACAGCGACGATTAGCTCGACATGTAAACACTGCACCGTGCCCGCGACCATCTGGTCGGCGAACGCACGGCAATGATCAACCAGTTGCGCGCGCAGCGATGCCGACGCCCAGCGGCCGGCAACCGCATGCATAAGAACGCGGCCCTGGTAGCATTGGCCAACAAGCTGGTCGCATCGTGTGGGTGGCGCGGCGGCGAGACGCAGCGTTCGACGCCTCAGTCGCGGCAGCCTAGTCGAGATCGGCCGGTCAAAGGCGTGACCTGCCGATCGGCCGCTGATACCTGCTGGTGGTGGAAGCGAGATGGCCTGACAGCCGACCGGCGTTCCGCAACGGCGCAACGGGCGGCCCTACGCTGATATAAACCGAAGCACTAGGGGCCTAGTCCTCCTGAGCGAACTCGGTGCCTCATACGTTTATGAAAACCCCGCAAACTGAGACGTAAATCCACCCTACATGCAATAGCTTCGGTCCGATGCGAGGAGCTAGGCTCTATCGCAATATTGGAGGCTGGAGTGCCGACAAATCCTACGATCTCGGTCGTCGACGACGATAGGTCAGTACGCGAAGGTGCGACGGATCTCGTTAAAGCGATGGGCTTCATCGCGAATGGATTCCGCGATGCCGAGGACTTTTTACAATCCAACAGCCTTCACGGCACCTCATGCTTAATAGCAGACGTACGGATGCCCGGGATGACCGGGCTCGAACTCCACGAACATTTAGTAGAGTCCGGCAAACTCATTCCGACCATTTTGGTCACTGCCTTTCCCAATGACAGGGATCGGACACGTGCAATCGAAACTGGTGTGACTTGTTATCTGACGAAGCCGTTCAATGCAGATGAATTGCTGGCATGCATCCAAAGGGCTCTGAAATATGGCGAGGCCGGTGAGAGGGGATCATGACCATCGCAGAGGCAACGTGCCGCGCACCCACGACATTGCCGGATGGCCTTCGGACGCAACATGACATATCGCCGCCATCCGGCCATGCAGACAAGGCCGACAATGCGCTGACCAATATGGACCCCGTGTCCGAAGCGCGAACGGCAATCGAATTTGGCCGTTTCAGCGTTTGGCCACGTCGTCGCGAGCTCGTCGCCGAGGGCCGGCCCATGGAGCTCGGTGGGCGTGCATTCGATGTGCTCATGGCGCTGATCGAGGCGCGCGGAGCCGTCGTCAGCAAGGCTGCGCTGATGCAGCGCGTCTGGTCGGGTCGGATCGTCGAGGAGAATAGTCTGCACGTGCAGATATCGGCGCTGCGAAAGACATTGGCGCCTGACTGTGACTTAATCCGCACGGTCGCCGGGCGAGGCTACCAATTTATCGGCGTAGCCCGCACGGTTTCGACGAGTACTGATGCGGCACCTTCCGCCACGACGTCCGTCCCGCTCCTCGATTCAGCGCGTGCGCCCACGAACCTGCCGGAACTGGTGTCCAAACTGATCGGCCGGGACGTCGAGCTTGACGAGATCCTCGGCCTTGCCGCCTCTCACCGTCTCATCACGCTGACCGGTGCCGGAGGGATCGGCAAGACGCGACTCGGCATTGAGGTCGCGCGACACCTGCTGCCGCGATTTGCCGATGGCGTCTGGATCGCCGAGCTGGCTCCTCTGTCCGATCCAGACTTGGTCCCGGCCACGGTCGCCAAAGCGCTTGGCATCGAGGTCGCGGGAGGCGTGGCGTCGATAGAATGTGTCGCGAAGGCGCTATGCCCGATGCAGTTCATGCTCGTGCTCGACAATTGCGAGCATGTGATCGACGCGGCGGCACAGATGGCCGAGGCGCTGTTGCGGGCGAATCCAGCGGCGCGGGTGATCACCACCAGTCGCGACCCGTTACGAGTGGAGGGCGAGCGAATATTCCGCGTGCCGCCGCTCGCTGTACCGACGGAAAGCAGCTCGGACAGCGAAACCTTGCTGCGCTATGGCGCGATCCGGCTGTTCAACGAGCGAATGCGGGCCACGGAGCCGCGCTTCTCGCCCGACGAGTGCGTCGTGGCCGCCATTTGCCGGCGTCTCGACGGCAACCCGCTCGCAATCGAGCTCGCTGCGGGGCGTGCCGCTACGGTGGGCGTGGAAGAGATTGCGTGCCGGCTCGATGATCGCTTTGATCTGCTCTCCGGCGGGAATCGGACGGCCCTTCCACGGCAACGGACACTACGGGCGTCCTTCGACTGGAGCTATGGCCTGCTCCCCGAGAGCGAGAAACTGGTTCTGCGTCGCCTATCCGTCTTCGCCGGTGGATTCACGCTGCAAGCAGCGGGCGGGGTGGCGACTTCAGCCGAATTGAGCTGGGCGGACGTCGTCGACTGTGTAGCGAACCTGGTTGGGAAATCTCTTATCGCAGCGAATTTCGGTGCTTCAGAAGTGCACTACCGGCTGTCAGAGACGACGCGGGTCTATGCGCTCGAGAAACTCAGCGAGAGCGGCGAAAGTGGCGACGTCGCGCGACGGCACGCCGAATACCATCGGAATCTGTTGCCGCGGGCTACGGCCGAATCTGAGACGCAACCCACGCCCGAATCGACGTTGAACATCGACCTCCCGGTCGGCGTCCGATATCAGCCCGACCATCCGCTGGGCGGCGTTGGACGGGTAACCGCGTCGCGTAGCGCGGTCGAATACAGCCAACAGTGGCGCCATGAGCCCTCCGTCAGACTCGCGTTACAGACATCGCGCTCCGGCCGAGATCATCGGTCGAACTGTATGGCGCTGTGACCTATCGCCGCCATGCGATCAGGTCTCGACAGCGTTGGCCAGCGGCGAAGTGCCCGTGATGATGGGCCAGCGATTATACCCGACGGAAGCTGGACGAGTGACCCAGTTCGCATGGCAACCGCGCGAGTTCCAACGGAGCGCGGCACGGTCCGACCGGCACACGCTCCCGAGCTTATAATGGCTTCAACCATGGCGGTATCGGGCGGACCTGCGCCGACATAAGGTCATGGCTTCGGGCGCGACCGCCAGATCTGCAACGCCTTTGCGGATAATCGGCAGGTAGACGAGCGATCGTTGGAAGGCCCGGCGGTTGGTCACATCGACCTCATTCCGCCGGGCTTGCCGCGTGCGACGTGGTTTGACGCGCCCTGCGGACAAGCAGGTGCGACAGCCGGTCCATGTATATGTAGATTACCGGGGTGGTAAATAGCGTTAGGAGCTGAGACACCACCAGCCCGC
Source organism: Acetobacteraceae bacterium (assembly GCA_036265005.1). GTDB lineage: Bacteria > Pseudomonadota > Alphaproteobacteria > Acetobacterales > Acetobacteraceae > JAMXLO01. Next base: position 11,996 of record DATAPW010000097.1, read on the forward strand.
CGACCATCGCGTAGCCCAGGGGCTTGCGCAGCTCAGATCCGGTGCCGTTGCCCAGCATCAGCGGCAGGCCGCCCAGCAGTGCGCACATCGTGGTCATCAGAATTGGGCGGAAGCGCAGCCGGCACGCCTCATAGATCGACTCTTCCGGGGTCAGACCGCGATGGCGCTCCGCATCCAGCGCGAAGTCCACGAGCATTATCCCGTTCTTCTTGACGATGCCGATCAGCAGAATGATGCCGATGATCCCCATCATATCCAGGCCGAATCCGAACAGGAGTAGAACCAACAACGCCCCAGCTCCCGCCGACGGCAAGGTGGAGATGATCGTCAGCGGGTGAATGGTGTTCTCGTAGAGCATACCGAGGATGATGTAGACAGCGATGAGCGCTGCAAGGATCAGGATCGGCGTGCTCGAGAGCGAGGACTGGAAGGCCTGGGCGTTGCCTTGGAAGCTGGCCTGGATTGTCGGCGGCACATGCAGGGCGTCCATCGTCTGTTGGATCGCCGTCACAGCCGGACCGATGGGCGCGTTGCCCCGCAGGTTGAAACTGAGCGTCACCGAGGGAAACTGCCCCTGGTGATTGACCGCCAGCGGCACCACCGTCGGCTGCTGCGTGACCAGTTCGCTCAGCGGTACCATGCCGGCGGTCTGCGAGCGGACATAGATCCGTTGCAGCCCATCCGGACCGAGTTGGAAGCCGGGATTTACCTCCATGATGACAAAATACTGGTTCAGGCTCGTGTAGAGCTGCGCGATCTGGCGCTGACCGAAGGCGTCGTACAATACCCCGTCGATCTGTTCAGACGTGATTCCGAGGCGCGCCGCCGTATCCCGGTTGATCGCCAAAGTGAGCTGCGGCCCAGCGGATTGCTGGTCGCTGGCGAGATCGATGACCTGCGGCAGTTGTCCAATCGCACTCTGCACGATCGGCGCCCACTTGTTCAGTTCGGTCAGGTCGATATCGGTCAACGTGTACTGGTACTGGGTAGCAGTCAGGCGGCCGCCGATGACGATATCCTGCACCGGCTGCAAGTACAGCCGTACCCCGACCACCGCCTGCACTGCGTGGCTGAGTCGCGCCATAACTTGGCCGATCGGCGGACGTTCGGGCTTAGGCTTTAGCGCGATGAAGATGCGCCCTTGATTCTCGGTCGAGGTCGCGCCACCGGCACCTATATAGCCGCCGACCGTTAGAACCGCTGGGTCTTTCAGCGCCGTGCCGATCACCTTCTCCTGTATTGCCGACATGCCTGCAGGTGAAACGTCCTCCGCCGCCTCGGTCACGCCGAGCAGCAGGCCAGTATCCTGTGTGGGGAAGAAGCCTTTCGGAATGATGATGAACAGCCACGCCGTCGCCGCCACGGTCGCCAGCATCACCATCAAGGTTATGAAGCGATGTCGCAGCGCGACCACCAAAGCCCGATCATACGCCGCAAGCAGCGTGTCGAAGCACCACTCCAGGGCGCGCGACAACCACCCCTGTGCCTCAGGGTGCTCCTGCCGCAAAAGCCGCGCGCCCATCACCGGCGTCAGCGTCAGCGAGACCAGCGCGGAAACCGCGATGGCGACCGTCACGGTCACCGCAAACTCCTGAAACAGGCGGCCAACCACGCCGCCCATCAACAGCAGCGGAATGAACACCGCCACCAATGAAATGGATATCGACAAAATGGTGAAACCGATTTCGGCCGCCCCATCCAGGGCGGCCTGCATCGGCTTCTTGCCCATCTCGATATGCCGCGCGATGTTCTCAACCATCACGATCGCGTCGTCGACGACGAAGCCCACCGCAATCGACAGTCCCATCAGCGACAAATTGTCCAAACTATATCCGAACGCGTACATGACCCCGAAGGTGCCGACGATCGATACCGGCACCGCGATCCCCGGGATGACCGTCGGCCACGCGCTCCGCAGGAACAGGAAGATCACCATCACGACCAGTGCGATCGTGAGCATGAGCGTAAACTGCACATCGGCGACCGAAGCACGGATCGTCGTGGTACGGTCCGCGATCACGGAGATTTTGATAGCGGAAGGGATGGATGCCTGGAGCTGCGGCAATGCTGCCTTCACCGCCTGCACCGTCTGTATCACATTGGCACCAGGAAGCCGTTCGATCGCCAGAATGATGCCACGATGCAGATTGACCCAGCCCTTCAATGTAATGTCCTGCGGTCCGACGGCGGCTTGGCCGACATCGGATACCCTGATCGGTCCGCCATTGCGCCAGGCAATGATCTGGTTGCTCCAGTCCTGCGAATTCAGGATCTGATCGTTGGTCTGCAGCGTGAAGGCACGTGCCTGCCCGTACAAGGTGCCCTTCGGCTGGTCGACGCTCACATTGGTGAGTGCGGTGCGCACATCCTCCAGATCAAGACCATTGGCCGCAAGCTGCGCGGGATTGAACTGGATGCGAACCGACGGGTGCTGTTCGCCGCCGACGCTGACCAGCCCGACACCCGGCACCTGCGAGAGCTTTTGCTCCAGGACGCTCTCGGCGTAGTCGTCCACAGTGGTAATCGGCAGCGTATCGGAGGTGAGGCCAAGTACCAGAATGGGCGCGTCTGCCGGATTGGTCTCGTGGTAGGTGGGCTGGGTAAACATGTCTTTCGGCAGCTGACCCGCCGCCGCATTGATTGCCGCCTGGACCAGCGTCGCCGCCGAGCTGATGTTGTCACTCAGTGCGAATTGCAGCGTGATATTCGTGTATCCGAGTGAACTCGTGGACGTCATCTGAGTCAAATAGGGGATTTGACCGAACTGCTTCTCGAGCGGCGTGGCCACCGACGAAGCCATCGTCTGCGGATCGGTGCCGGGCAACTCCCCGGTGACCGAGATAGTCGGGAACGCGACGTTGGGCAGCGCGGCCACAGGGAGCAGCTCATAGGCAGTACCGCCCAGCAGAACGATCGCCACCATCAAGAGTGCCGTCGCAACGGGCCGGCGGATGAATGGTGCCGAAATGCTCATCATAGCATTCCCGAACTGGCCTCGGAATCGTTCTGCACGCGAGGATCCCCCGACGGGACTTCAACAACTTTGACGCCATCGCCGAGCCGGTACTGACCCGCGGTCACCACGGTGTCGCCCGGCTGCAACCCCTGTTCGATCAGAGCGCGCCCATCCAACGTCTCAGCAACGCCTACCGTGCGCTCCTGTACCGCGCCGTTCGGCTCGACGACGTAGGCGAACGAGCGACCGTCTCCCTGAATAAGCGCGCTCAGCGGCACGCTGACCGCGTTATGCCGGGTCGCAACGATCAGGCGCACATTGACGAATTCCCCCGGCCACAATGCCCGTTTCTTATTGGGGAAGGTCGCTTTGAGCTGGATTGTCCCGGAAGTCTGGCTGATTGCGTTATTCACGAGGAGGAGCGTGCCTTCGTCGAGTTTTGTGCGATCGTCCTCGTCGTAGGCGATGGTCGTCAGCTGGCCTTTGCTCATGGCTTCCTGAACCGCTGGCACGTCCTTCTGCGGGAGTGTGAATTGGACGGAGATTGGCTGAATCTGCGTGATTGTCACAATCGGATCGGAGGTGCTCGGTTGGACAATGTTTCCGATGTCGATGCGACGAATGCCGGTGACGCCATCGATCGGCGAGGCGATCGTCGTGTAGCTGAGCTGCGTCTGGGCGTTGAAGATCGCCGCCTTGTCGCCGACGATGTCAGCCTCCAACTGGCTCACCGCCGAGGTCTGGTCGGTGACTTGCTGCGCCGAGGCGAACCCCTGCTTCTCCAGCGGGACATACCGGCCGAGATTGGTCTGCGCGTTGGTCAGGTGCGCCTGATCGCGCGCCAGGTTCGCTTCGGCTTGCTGCAGTGCCGCTTGGTAGGGACGCGGGTCGATTTGAGCGATCAGGCTACCGGGATGCACGGTCTGGCCTTCGACGAAGCCGATCGTCTGGATCGTTCCGGTGATCTGCGCGCGCACGTCAACGACATTGTAAGCCACTGCCGATCCGATACCCGTCATCACGATGGGAAAGTCCGCGACCTGAACCTTCGCCACGACCACCGGAACAGGCGGTGCGACCACCGTAGTTGCTGGCATCGGCTCCTGGCCATCGACCCGCCAAGCGACCAGGCCGCCGCCGAGGCAGATCACACCAAGACTTGCTCCGATGATTCCGCGCTTTATCATGTTCAGGTTCCCCTCGCGCCTTGCGGCCCGGAGGCACGTGAGACGCTTCGCTGCAACTTGCCTTCGCGTGTGCAGACTGCGGCGTGACCAGAACGGGGATCGCTGCCGTCGACGAGCTATTGCGTCGCCGGCCGCTGTCCATCCGCTACCGCACCGAGGTCAGCTCTTCCATCCGCAGTGCACGCTCGCATCGCACCATGACTGAAAGCTAACTAAGCGCTGCGCGCGCAAATTGGAGCTAATCGCAGTTAATCTCGGTCAATTGGAGCGCAACGAGCGCCGATGACCGACGTAGGACTTTGGTCCGACACCACCTAATGCACCATTCAACCGATCAACTTATCCAACCATGCCGCGTGGTGCCGAGCGTCTCTACATTATGCCCACGCATTGGATTTGCCTTACGAACAGACTGATCACGCTTCCGTGGTGCGCCGGCTATGATTCTCCGTCCAGCCCGTTCATCAGCAACGTCAATTTACCATGCTTCACCGGGCTTTACGCCGCTCGTGACAAGACGGGCCTATAATGCGCCATGAAATCAAACCGGCGAATCCCGATCGGTGCGGGCCGTTGACAGGTGTCCCTCAACTGAATGGAGCAAAGGCATTCAAATCGCACCAAGGAACTCCCAGACGGATAGTGCTTTCCGCGCCATGCTGTTGCGGTGCTGCTGTCTAACTCCGCCCGACGCGCGAGTGATGTTGACTTGCCGGTGCGGGGTGCAAAGGAGAGATGATATGGCCGCAACGATCGCGGGCCAATTCGCAGAGGCTCCCGCTGCCGCCAAAGGTTTCTCGCTTTGCATGGTGAAGGCCGCAATGAGTCGGCGTGGTGACGAGTTGTGATCGACCTCGCCCGAGCGAACCCTCTGGCGCTAATCACACGAGGTTTCGATGGAAATCACCGCCCTTCTGCTATCGCGTCTTCAGTTCGCCTTCACTGTCTCGTTTCACATTATCTTTCCATCCTTCACGATCGGGCTGGCAGCCTGGCTTACCGTCCTGGAAGCGCTGTACCTCGCAAGCAGGCAGCCCGCCTATCGCATAGTGTTCGAATTCTGGCTGAAGATCTTCGGCGTGGCATTTGGAATGGGCGTGGTGTCCGGCATTGTGATGGCCTTTCAGTTCGGCACGAACTGGAGCGAACTGTCCAAGATGTCAGGACCAATTCAGGGCGTGCTCCTCTCATACGAGACCTTTACCGCGTTTTTTCTCGAGGCCAGCTTTTTTGGCATTCTGCTCTTTGGTCGCGCACGCGTCGCGCCCTGGTTTTATTTGTTCTCGACGGCAATGGTGGCGTTGGGGACTACGCTTTCGGCGTTCTGGATCCTGGTCAACAACAGTTGGATGCAGGTTCCAGTCGGCTATGCGCTGGACAATGGCGTTGCTGTTCCCACCGACTGGGCCGCCATCCTGTTCAGCCCGGTGCTCTGGGTTCGATTTCCCCACATGCTGCTCGCTGCATACATAACGGGAGCCTTCTGCGCCGCAGCGACAGGCGCCTGGTACCTGCTGCGGAAGCAATTCCTCGACGAGGCGCGTATCATGTTGCACATGGGCCTCGGCCTCGCGGCCGTGCTCGTGCCGGTACAGCTCGTCTTCGGCCATTTTAACGGTGAATACGTTGTTCATCATCAGCCCTCGAAGATGGCGGCAATCGAGGCGCGGTGGCACGATGAGCAGCCGGGATCGGAGGTGTTGCTCGCCTGGCCGGACGTGGACAATCGGCGGAACCTTTTCGCCATCACCTTGCCTCCGCCATTCGGCAGCCTGATCGACTCCGACAGCCTCACGGCGGCTGAGGTTGGGCTCGACAGCATCCCGCCGGAGAATTGGCCACCGGTGGTGATCCCATTCTTTACCTTCCGCATCATGGTCGGGTGCGGCGTGGCCATGCTGGCGCTCGCCTGGATCGGCTCCTACCTGAACATCAAACGACGCATGGACCGCAACCGCCTCCTGCTCTGGCTGACGTTCCTCAGCTTCCCTCTGCCTTTCATCGCCACCCTGACCGGCTGGTTCACGGCGGAGGTGGGTCGTCAACCTTGGGCGGTCTATGGAGTATTGCGCACTGCAGACGCGATGACCCCATTCCTGACCGCGAGGGAGGCGGCGATCTCCCTGGTCGTCTTCTGCACTGTCTACATTTTCATTTTCGCGTTCGGCACTTTCTACATCTATCGCCTCCTGCGGGCCGGTCCCGTCGGCGATCTGGTCATCCCGCCAACCGCCGCCGTGCCGAACCGGCCCATGTCGGTTGTCGACCGGCCGATGACTCCCATCGCAGGAGAATAGAGATGGTCATGTTCTGGATCGCGATTCTGGCCGTAAGCATTCTGCTCTATGTGTTGCTCGACGGCTTCGACCTGGGCATCGGCATGTTGTTTGGGCTGGCACATGGCGAGGCAAGACGCAGTGCCATGTTGGCCACGGTGGCGCCTATCTGGGATGGCAACGAGACGTGGCTGGTGGTGACCGGCGTTGTCCTGTGGGGCGCTTTTCCAATCGTTTACGCGACGCTTCTGCCGGCATTCTACCTGCCGCTGCTTGTTATGCTGGCAGGTCTGATATTGCGCGGGGTCGCGTTCGAGTTTCGCCACAGGACTGCACGTGGACGGTGGATCTGGGACTGGAGCTTTGTCGGCGGATCGTTCGCCGCGACATTCATCCAGGGGGTGACCGTCGGTGCCCTTGTCGAGGGCCTGCCGATGCAGAACGGCGACTATATTGGCGGCGACTTTGGCTGGTTCAGTCCTTTTGCGGCGTTGTGCGGCTTTGGGTTGTGCGTCGGCTACGCGCTCCTTGGTGCAAGTTGGCTCGTCAACAAATGTGAAGGCGAAGTGCGGGACGTCGCATGGCGCCAGATACCCTATCTCGCGTTCGCCGCTCTGGCATTCCTGGTCATCGTTTTCTTCTATGCGCTGGCCGAACATCTTCCTCTCATGCAGCGATGGATCGAGCGTCCGTACCTGTTCGTCTTTCCGGCGATCGGCGCGGCAGCATCGGCAGTACTGACCCTCAGCATTCGCGGTCGTCACGACAGATGGCCGTTCTACATGGTCTCGCTGATCTTCGTGTCGGCATTCGGAACCCTGGCGATCTCGTTTTGGCCCTACATGATTCCTTTCGCCATCACGGTTGACCAGGCGGCAGCACCGCATAGCAGCCTTGCCTTCATGTTCTGGGGAGAGGGGCTCTTCGTCTTTCCGCTGATGCTGATCTACACCGCCGTCAATTACCGCGTGTTCAGAGGCAAGGTCAGCACTACAGCGACGCACTACTGATCCGACGTGAAACCCAGAAAGCGGCAAATGCAATCAGTTCTTCCCAATGGAGTCGTATGACATGCAGACAAAACTATCCCGCCGCATCTTCGCAACAGCAGCTGCGGGCAGCGTAATCACTGCCGCCGCCTCGGCCAAGGCCGCAACGTTCGGTAACCCCGACGAACCGCCGCTGGGCGCGGTCAACACGCAGAACAACCCCGCCAGCGTCAGCGATCCCGGCCCGCACAATCCGACGGTTCAAAACCAGTTTCCTGGCGCGTTCTCACCGCCGGCGACCGATGTCAGTGACCTGCCGATGTTCTGGGCCTCATTCAACAACGCGCCGCGGCGCATCCAGAACGGCGGCTGGGCACGCCAGGTTACGCAATACGATTTCCAGATATCCGAGGAAATCGCTGGGGTGAACATGCGGCTTACGCGCGGCGGAATCCGCGAGTTGCACTGGCATCAGTTCGCCGAGTGGGCGTACGTGACGTATGGTACGTGCCGGATAACCACGATCGATCAATCGGGGCGCGCCAACGTAGAGGATGTGCAAAAGGGCGGGCTCTGGTATTTCCCGGCTGGCTTGCCGCACTCCTTGCAGGGTGTCGGTTCCGATGGCTGCGAGTTCATTATTGCCTTCGATGATGGCAAGGCGTCAGAATTCGCCACTCTGCTGGTCACACAATGGATGGCGCATACGGCGCCCGATATCCTCGCGCTCAATTTTGGTGTTCCGGTGGATACGTTCGCCAAGATTCCGCTGCATGATCTCTATATCTTTCAGGGCCAGATGCCCGGACCGCTGGAGGACGATCAAAAGCAGGCGCAAGGGGATGCGGGGGCGATGACAATTCCGTCGTCCTTTGCGCTCAATGAACTTGCTCCGACCCGGCAGACCAAGGGTGGCATGGTGAAGATTGCCGATAGCACCAATTTCAAGGCGGCAAAGACGGTTGCGGCAGCGGAAGTCACTATTCATCCGGGCGGGATGCGGGAGATGCACTGGCATCCCAATGCTGACGAGTGGCAGTATTTTATCACCGGCCAAGGTGAACTGACGGTGTTCAACACTGGCCCAAAGGCCGTGACGCAGAACTTCAACCCCGGTGATATCGGTTACGTCAAGCGGGGCCTCGGCCATTTTATACGCAACACGGGAAACACTGATCTTGTGTACCTCGAGGTATTCCGCGCTGCTCGCTTTGAGGATGTGTCGCTGTCCGACTGGCTGACGCATACGCCGCCGGCGATGGTCGCCCAAACTTTTAATCTCGACCCGGCGGTAATCGCCCAGTGGCCGCACAACAGGCCGCTGGTTTTACCCGTCTGAAGCCACCTCAAAGTACTCCTATGCCGCCCGGAGGTTCCATGCCCAGAACAACCAAGTCGCAGCCTCAAGACGAAGCCATTGTTGTTGAACCGACGGGTGGCCCCGTTTTCGAGCCGTACGACTCCCCGGCCGGTGGCTGGGGTGCGTTGCACGCGACCGCGAAGGTGTTGCGTGAACAGAGTATCGCGATCAAGGGTTCGATGTCGCTGCTGTCCATGAATCAACCGGACGGGTTCGACTGCCCCGGCTGTGCCTGGCCGGATCCGAAGCACACCAGCTCTTTCGAATTTTGCGAGAATGGCGCTAAGGCTGTCTCTTTTGAACTGACGAAGCGACGCGTAACACGCGACTTCTTCGCCTCGCACAGCGTAAGCCAACTTGCGGAGCAAAGCGATTACTGGCTGGAGGAGCAGGGGCGGCTGACCGAGCCGATGCGCTACGATCCGGCGACCGACCATTATGTGCCGGTGAGCTGGGACGACGCCTTCGTGCTGATCGGCCGAGAGCTGCGTGCGCTCGGCGATCCGAACGAGGCGGAGTTCTACACCTCCGGCCGGACGTCGAACGAAGCGGCCTTCCTCTATCAGTTATTTGTGCGGCGGTTCGGGACGAACAACTTTCCCGACTGCTCGAATATGTGCCACGAGCCGACCAGCGTCGGACTGCCGGAGAGCATCGGGATCGGCAAAGGGACCGTCCTCCTCGACGACTTTGCGCACGCCGAGGCGATTTTCGTGATCGGCCAGAACCCGGGTACCAACAGTCCGCGCATGATGACCGAGCTGCGCAACGCATCCCGGCGCGGCGTGCCGATTGTGGTTCTCAATCCACTGCGCGAGCGTGCGCTCGAGCGTTTCGCCGCGCCACAGGACCCGGTGGAGATGACCACCTTCCGGTCGACACGCATCGCAAGCGAATATTGTCAGGTGCGTGTCGGAGGCGATGTCGCGGCACTGAAAGGCGTCATGAAGATCATGCTCGATGCCCATGAGCGGGCCCTCCGGGACGGTCGCAAGCCGGTACTCGACATTGAATTCATCGAGCAGCATACACACGGTTTCGAAGCGCTCACCACGGACCTGCGACACACAAGTTGGGACGACATCGTGCGTGTGTCAGGTCTGTCGCGCGAGCAACTGGAACGTATCGCCGCGATCTATATGCAAGCGAATGCGGTGATCATTTGCTATGGCATGGGGATTACCCAGCACCGGCGTGGTACCGCAAACGTACAGCAGATTGTCAACCTGCTGCTGCTCCGCGGGAATTTCGGAAAGCCAGGGGCAGGGATATGCCCGGTCCGCGGACACTCCAATGTACAAGGTGATCGAACAATGGGGATCGACGAGAAGCCCCGACCGGAGCTGCTCGATCAGATCGAGAAAGTGTTCGGCTTCTCGCCGCCGCGCGCACACGGACATACGGTAGTGGACGCGGTACAGGCGATGATAGACGGTCGTGCCAAAGTCTTCATCGGCCTTGGCGGCAATTTCGTCGCCGCGGTGCCGGACAAGCCGATCGCCGAGGCTGCGATGCGCCGGTTACGACTGACCGTGGGGATCACCACGAAACTCAACCGTGGCCATGTCGTGCATGGCGAACAGGCATTGATGCTGCCGTGCCTCGCCAGGAGCGATGTCGACATGCAAAAGAGCGGACGGCAGTCGATCACGGTGGAAGACAGCATGTCGATGGTACACGCCTCTCGAGGGCTGGTGGAGCCGCCGAGCGGCGCGCTAAAATCCGAGGTGGCGATCGTCTGCGGCATGGCGAGAGCCACGATCCCTGACAGCGGGATCGACTGGTCCGCCTTCGAGGAAAATTACAATCTGATTCGCGACAGAATCGCCGCGGTGTTTCCTGAGCTGTTCCGGGACTTTAATCAGCGGCTCCAGCAGCCCGGCGGTTTTCATCTCACCATCCCGCCGCGTGATCGCGTGTGGAAGACGCCTAACGGCCGCGCGAACTTCATCGTCTTCGAAGGTATTGACGAGGAACCGTTGGTCGATAATGCAGCCATGCTCCGGCTCGCGACGCTTCGAAGCCATGACCAGTACAACACCACGGTCTATAGTCTGGACGACCGATATCGCGGCGTGTTTGGCGGCCGAATGGTCGTGCTTATGAACCAGTCCGATATGCAGGAGCGGGGCATCCCCCCTGAAGCGCTGGTCGAGATCGAGTCGCTCGCCGATGATCGGCAGAAGCGCATGGTGCGCGGGTTCAGGGCGCGGCCTTACAATATCCCCAAAGGTTCCATCGGGGCCTATTATCCGGAGACAAATCCGCTGCTGCCGTTGGCCTATCACGACGTAAAGAGCAAGACTCCGGCTGCGAAGTCGATCCCCGTAGTGGTCAGGCTTCAACAAGCGCCAGACCACGAAGCCGTTGCCACCCAGGCGGCCGACTAGAATGTTCGTCCGCAGGTTCCGGGGGCGCCCCGTCGTTGGCCATACCATGCTCGGGTAACGACCGCTGCGCACGTGCGCGAGATCCGCGAGTCGTTGCTACTCCTCAGGAAGAAGGAGCGAACCGCAGTGAATCAGCGCCGGTATTGGTGGATGGGATTGGTTGCTTCGGCCGCAGTGGCGGTGACCGCTGGCATTTTTTTGCTAGTGCATCCGATCAGCGATGCGCGTGAAGCGCCGGCCGCACCCGAGGTGCCGGTGCAAACGGCGACGGTCAGCGTCGGCGACGTGCCGATCGAGCTGGAAGCGCTTGGCCATGTGGAGGCCCTCAACACGGTAACCATCCACCCGCTCGTCTCGGGGCAGATCGACTCGATCAATTTCAAGGACGGACAATCAGTCGAGAATGGCGCGTTGCTGGTGCAGCTCGACCCGCGGCCCCTGCAGGCAACCGTCGACCAGGAACAGGGCATCGTGCGACGCGACCAAGCCAGTCTCGACAATGCCAAGGTGGACCTCCAGCGCTACATTCCGCTGGCGCAGAAGGGCATCATTTCGGCGCAGCAGGTGGAAAGCCAGCGGTCGCGGGTCGACCAGTTCAGTGCCACCTTGTCGGCCGACCAGGCAGCGCTCAGCCGCGATCAGGTGCAGCTCAGCTACACCTCGATTACCGCTCCGATCGCCGGCGTGCTGGGCCTGCGCCTCGTCGATGTTGGCAATGTCGTCAGCCCGAGCGACCCGCAGAAAGGGCTCGTGGTGCTGACCCAGATCCAACCGATCACCGTGCGCTTTCCGCTGCCGCAGGCCAATCTTCCCGACATCCAGACCCATCAGTCCGCCACGGCCAAGACTGGCGGGCTCACCGTCGAAGCATGGAGCAGCGACGGCAGCCGCAAGCTCGACAAGGGAAGCCTGGCGGCGCTCAGCAACCAGGTCGATCTCTCCAGCGGCACCGTCATGCTGGAAGGCATGTTCCCCAATCCGAATAATTTGCTGTGGCCGGGCAGTTCCGTCCTCATCCGGCTGGTGCTTGATACCCAGCACAACGGGCTGACCGTTCCCATTGCGGCGATCGACCAGGGCCCGTCCGGACCGTTCGTCTGGGTCGTCGCCGCGGACAGCACCGTGCACACCAGCCCGGTCAAGATCGAGCAAGCCTTGGCTGGCCGGGTCCTGGTATCGTCGGGGCTGAGCACGGGGCAGCAGGTGGTGGTCAACGGTCAGTACGGTCTCACCGCCGGCGCTCATGTCGCGGTTCAGCAGGCAGCCGAACAGATGGCCGGCAACGGCACTGCCACCATCATGCACACCAACCAGCCAGGCCGGCTGGGGATCACGCAGTGAGCGGCGCCGATCTCCCGCCAGGGCCCGACGCGCAGGACCACGAACCGGCGCCGGATGAGAAGGCAAGCGGCGGGCTCTCGGGAGGCTTCATCCGCCATCCGATCATGACCTTCATGTTGTCGTCCGGCATCGCGATCGTCGGTGTCCTGGCGTATTTCGTGCTCCCGGTGGCCCCCCTGCCGACGGTGGACGTCGCCACGATGCTGGTGACCGCGGAGCTGGCCGGCGCCGATCCGCAAACCAACGCGTTCGCGGTCACCAATCCGCTGGAAGCGCAGTTCGGCCAGATCGCCGGCCTCACTCAGATGACCTCGTCCAGCGCCAACAGCTACGCCGAGATCACGCTGTCATTCGGCTTCAACCGCACGGTCACGGGCGCGGCCGGGGACGTGCAGGCGGCCATCAACGCGGCTAGCCCATACCTGCCGGCGAACATGGCGCAGCCGCCGATGTATCGCAAAACCAATCCGGCCGATGTGCCCGTGCTGATCCTGGCGCTGACATCCGACACCTTGCCGCTGACGACTGTGGATGATTACGGCCAAAACCTGCTGACACAGGCCCTGTCGCGGGTGAAGGGCGTTGGGCTGGTGACCATCGGCGGCGAGCAGCAGCCGGCCATGCGCGTCACCGTGGACCCGGCCAGGCTGGCCGCTCTCGGGCTGACCCTCGGCGACGCGCGCGAAGCCATCATCCGCGCAACCACGATCACCTCGAAGGGCGTGCTGCAAGGTCCACAGAAATCGGTGGCGTTGGAGGCCAACGACCAGCTTGTCTACGAGGATCAGTACAACAACATCGTGCTCGCCTACTACAACAACGCGCCGGTGCTGCTGCGCGACGTGGGTCATGCACAAATTGGTCCGGCCAACCCGCTGCTCATCGGTTGGTATAATGGCCAAGAAGCCGTAGTCCTGAACATCCTGCTCACCAACGGCGCCAACGCCATCGAGACCGTCGATCTCATCAACAAGGAGCTGCCGCGGCTGCGGGCGCAGCTGCCCAATGCCATCAAGCTGTCGGTGGTGTCCGACCGGACGAAAACCATCCGGGCGTCGGTCAGCGACGTCGAAAAGACGCTGCTGCTGACCATCGGGCTGGTCGTGGCAACGATCTTCATCTTCCTGCGCGCATTGTGGGTCACCGTCATTCCGGCGATTGCCATGGTGCTGTCGCTGTTCGCCACCGCCGCGATCATGTACGCCCTCGGCTTCAGCCTCGACAATCTCTCACTGATGGGCCTGTCGATCGCGATCGGCTTCGTCGTCGACGACGCCATCGTCGTGATCGAGAACGTGTCGCGCTACCGGGAGCAAGGCCTTCCCCCCCTCAGGGCGGCGCTGAGGGGCGCGGGCGAGATCAGCTTCACCGTCATGTCGATTTCCATCTCGCTGTGCGCCGTGTTCATCCCGCTGTTCATGATGGCCGGCGTGGTCGGCAAGATGCTGCAGGAATTCGCCATCACGGTGGCCGTGGCGGTGCTGGTTTCGGCGTTCATCTCCCTCTCGCTCACGCCGACACTGTGCTCCCTGCTGCTCAAGCCCGAGCAAAAGGGCAAGCAGCATGGGCGGCTGTACAATCTGGCCGAACGGGGGTTCGACGCCCTGCTGGCAGGATATGACCGGCTCCTGACGATCGTGCTGCGGCACCAGTTCACCACCTTGCTGGTCATGCTGGCGACGGTCGCACTCACCGGCTATCTGTTCGTCACCATACCGAAGGGATTCTTTCCGGAGCAGGATACCGGCCTGATCGAGGGCATCACCCAGGCTGCGTCCGACGTCTCCGTCGGATCGATGGCAAATCTGCAGCAGGCGGTCGCCGCGATCGTCCTGCGGGATCATTCCGTCGCCAGCGTTGCCAGCTATATCGGGCCAGGGCCGTCCAACGCGGCGCCCAACCAGGGCCGCATGTTCATCACTCTGAAGCCGCTGTCGCAGCGCGGGCCGCATAGCAGTGCGGAAGAGGTGATCGCGCGGCTGGCGAAGCCGCTGCAGCAGGTGGCGGGCATGCGCCTCTACATGCAGCCGGCGCAGGATATAACGATCGGCGCCCGCACGGCGAAGGCGATGTATCAGTACACGCTCCTGGACGCCGATTCATCGGAATTGACGTCCTATGCCGCCCGCATGGTCGAGCAGTTGAAGCATGCCGACGGGGTGACGGGGGTCAGCAGCGACCAGGACTCCGGCGGCCCAACCCTGATGCTCGACATCGACCGCAAGGCAGCGGCGCAATACGGCCTGCAGACGCAGGCGATCGACGATGCGCTCTACGATGCCTTCGGCAACCGCACGGCGACGAAGGTCTTCGGGCCGTTCGGCCAGTATTTCGTCATCGTCGGCGCCGATCCGGCACTGAGTCAGGGGGCCGATGCGCTCGACCGGATCTATCTCCATGCGCCCGGCGGCAATCTGGTGCGGCTGAGCCAGGTCGCGCACATCACCACGCAATCCGGGCCCGTCGTCATCAATCACCAGAACCAGCTTCCCTCGGTGACGATCTCGTTCAACCTCAAGCCTGGCTACTCCATCGGCACGGCCGTTTCGTCGGTGCAAAAGATCGCCGAGGCGATGCATCTTCCGCTGAGCCTGCAGGCATCGTTCGAGGGGACTGCGAACGCCTACCAGACCGCGCTCTCCGGTCAGGTCCCGCTGATCGGTGCGGCGCTGGTCGCGATCTACCTGATCCTTGGCATGCTCTACGAGAGCGTGAGCCATCCGATCACCATCATCTCGACACTGCCGGCGGCCGGGCTGGGAGCGCTGCTCTCGCTGATGGCCGTCGGCATGCCGCTCGACGTCATCGGCATCATCGGCATCCTGCTGCTGCTCGGCATCGTGAAGAAGAACGGCATCATGCTGGTGGATTTCGCGATCGGCGCGGAACGCGAGGGCAAGTCCCCGACCGAGGCCATCCACGAGGCATGCCGGCTGCGGTTCCGACCGATCCTGATGACGACGATCTGCGCCATGCTGGGCGGCGTGCCGCTGATCCTCGGAACCGGCATCGGGTCGCAGATCCGTGTGCCTCTCGGCTACACCATCGTCGGCGGCCTCGCCGTGTCACAGGTGCTCACGCTGTTCACCACGCCGATCATCTACATTTACATCGATCGGCTCGCTCGGTTCCTGGCGCATCGGAAGGCACCAAGCCGCGCGCCGGAGCGCGTGCATGGAGCGGAGACATGATCCGCATCGCGCACATGGTCGGCCATCGGCCGTCGCCGTCGGCGATCGCGCTCGCCGTCGCCGCCACGCTCATGGGATGCGATGTCGGGCCCGATTACCATCAGCCCGAGACATCGGTACCGGTCAAATGGGACAACGCCCAGGCCGGCCTGCCGGACAACTTTCCGTCCCCCGAGTGGTGGAATACGTTCGGCTCGCCCGAGCTTAACGGGCTCATCGCGGAAGCGCAGCGTGGCAATACCGACGTTGCCGCTGCCGCGGCGCGCGTTCGCGAAGCCGATGCCACGGCGCAGGTCGCCGGCGCCCCATTGCTGCCGTGGCTCGAGGCCGATACCTATGTCGGTCCCGAGCGCCAATACAATCTGACCGGTCACGAGCGCCATCACGTGCTTTATCAAGGCGCATTGCAGGCGAGCTACGAAATCGATTTCTGGGGCAAGAACCGGTCGGCGCTCAATGCCGCGCTTTCCAGGGCCGACGCCAGCCGCTTCGCGCAGCAGGTCGTCTGGCTGAGCACCTCGGCGGGCGTAGCCAATCTCTACTTCCAGTTCCTGGGTCTGCAGGACCAGCTGAAGGTTGCACGCGACAACCTCGCCCGGGCACAGCACACGCTGAACGATTTCATGCAAGAGCAGCGTCAAGGCATCATTCCAGAACTCGGCGTGGTCCAGCAGCAATCCGTCGTGGCCAGCCTGGTAGCGGCGATCCCGCCGCTGCAGCAGTCCCTGGCGACGACGAAGAGCGCGCTCGCGGTCCTGGTCGGCAAGCTGCCGGAGTCGCTGGTGCTCGGCAGCGGGTCGCTGCTTGACCTGCGATATCCGGCGATCGGGCAGGGAGTTCCGTCCGAGCTTCTGGTTCGCCGCCCGGACGTGCAAGAGGCGGAGGCAAAGCTGAAGGCAGCGAATGGCGACATCCGCGTGGCACGCGCGGCAATGCTGCCCTCGTTCGACTTTTCGCTCACCTACGGACTGACCAGCATGACGCTCTCGCCGCCGCAGAACACCCTGCCCCCTTTGGCCACCTACTCGTTCCTGCAGAACATCACGGCACCGATTTTCCAGGGTGGGCTGCTGAAGGGGCAGCTTGAGCAGTCCAAGGCGAAATACCAGGAAGCGCTGGTCGGCGACTATCGCAAGGCCGTCCTGACCGCGTTTGGCGACGTCGAGAATGCGCTCTCGGCCGTCAGGACAACCGCCGCCGAGGAAGCGGCGCAACGAAGCCATGTCAGCGCTGCGCAACGATCATCCGGCATGGCCTCGGAGAGCCTGCGTGGCGGCACGGGCACGGTCCTCGACGTGCTGACAAGCGAGACCACGGTCTATTCCGCGCAGGATGGCCTCGTGCAGGCACGCCTGGCGCACCTGCAGGCTCTCGTCGGCCTGACCCAGGCGCTCGGCGGCGGCTGGAAGTCGTAAGGACCCATCTTGATCGGCAAACGGGGCATGTCATGACCGATCGCCGGAACGTCGTAGGAAGCGCAATCCTGGCTTTGGCACTGCTGCTCGCACCCCACATGACGGACGCGCGAGCAGTGAACATGGTCGAATCAAAGCCGCAGGCTGAAACGACCATCGATGGTGACCATGCCGAGTATGTCGTGCGGTTCGACGGTCCGGTGAACCACTACGCGTCGCGGCTTGAGATCGTGCAGGACGGGCGCGTCGTGCGCACGCTTCGGCCTCTCCAGAACGCCGCGGTCGATGTGTTGTTCGCAGCGGCGCCGGTCCCCGCGCCGGGGAGCTACCACCTTCGCTGGACGGCGATCTCCGGCGACGGCCAGCAGAGCAGTGGCGAAATCCCGTTCTCCGTGCGGCAATAGGGTCGACGGGCTTTGAAGTCGTCGAAGCCAGCCCACCCTGCCGTTGATGCCAGTTTGTCGCCGCGGCTCTTGTCAGCTCAGCCATCAGCATTCGCCGTCGTCTTGCGCAGGATGTAGATCGCCACGACCATCGCCAGGATAAGAAGTCCCAGAACGGCCAGCTCAATCGTTGATGCCTGGAACTGCTGCTGGATGTCCGGCGACCAGGGACGGCCATGCATCGTCTCGGATGCCTGCAGGGTGATGACCGAGACGCGGCGTATCGATGCGATGAGGCCTAGGATCAGGAACGGCTCGGCCCTCAGTCCGCCGGAACGAACGGACGTGCTGACCGTGTGCAGGATTTCGACCAGCATCAGGACGAGCATGAGCCGATCGACGAGCGCGTAGATCGCCTGCGTCCCGCTCCAATCGTGCATTCCCTGCCACAGCAGGAGGCCCGCTCCGGCCAGCGCCAGCGTCGTGGCGAGCGCGAGAAGGACCCCGGTCGCCACCGAGACCGCATACTCCACGCCCCCGAGGATATTGGCCACCAGATGTCGCAACCCGGATGGCCTGGTCCCGGCCAGCATGACGTGGGGTATCCTGATGTCCGGACTGTCCATGCTGCGACCTCTGGGCGCCTAGCCCGCGTCGTCAGAGCGATGCGGGGGCTATGTGTGGAGCAGGCCCGCGGCCAGCGCGGTATGCCCGAAAGTGGTGTGGAGCGTCCACGTAACGAGGCAACGAAAGACGATCTTCACAGGGTCATCTCCCGGGCTTCCTCGCCGACGCCGTCTCGGATAGCCGCAGGCAGGTCTGCGCATGCTTCGGCACGCCCGTGGGGCATTTCCGAAGCATGCGCCACCTGACTCAACGTCGGCCGCCGTGGCCGCCGCCATGGAACCCACCACCATGGAACCCACCGGCGTGGAACCCACCGGCATGATCGGCCGAAGCGAAGCGCTGGGCGCCACCGAAGTGATGATTTCCACCGGCAAAGTGGGATCCGCCGAAATGGCCCGCGCCGCCGACGTGATGGAAGCCTCCGCGGAACTGGTGATTGACGGCGACCCGGTGATTGAAGACCCGCGTATTGCGCGAGACGAAGGCACGGTGGTTGAACAACATCGCATGGTGGGCCCAGTCGAAGCCCCAGTGGTGCCATCCCCAGCCAAAGCCGGCGAAGAGGCCGATCCCGATACCGAGGCCGAAAGCGATGCCTGGAGCCGCGAGATAGAGTCCCGGGTACGAGTACCAGCCAGGCAACGCCACCAGCGGCGGACCATAGGCGAGCCAGGGATCATATTGCGGGACATAAACGACGTCCGGGTTGGCCGGCTGAATGACGATCTGCTGGCCCTGCGTGGATACCGTCTGCTGCGGCGTGCTTCGCAGGTTCCCCGCCTGCTCCGCACGCTGGCGCAGATCCTGG
>DATAPW010000098.1:0-2307 GCA_036265005.1 Acetobacteraceae bacterium
CCGGAGGACAGCGTCGGGCAGCCGGAGTTTGCAACGGTGCAACTCAAGCCCGTGCCCGTGCCGGCGCCGGTGATTGAAGAATTCAACGCCTGGCTGGTGCTAATACCGTTGCCGTTCGAGGTGTTTGGCGCATACTGGAGGCCGAAGTCGAACCCGGCGATTTGCGGAGATAGGTAGACCAACTTGGCGTTGTCATACTCGTTGCCGGCCTGGCCGAGGAAGAAGAACGGCACGGACGCGTTCTGAACGACGTTGCCCTGTAGGTCGCCACCGTTCATGTTGCCAGACGGCAGGAACTGGAAGCTGGTCACGCCGTTGTCGAAGATGCCGATCACGCCGTCGGCCTGACCAGCGCGCACGATACCCCACTGCTCGCCGGCGATGTAGGTAAAGGCACGCCGCACGAACAGCGTCTCAAGCGAGGAATAGCCGCTCGCACCGGAACTGGAGTTGCTGCTGATCTGGCCAGTGAAGTTCTGCCGGATTTCGATTGCCGCGCCGTAGCGCAGGCCGTTGGTGGCCATACCGTCAGCGCCGAAGTACAGGCGGGCGAAGCTGTCAATTGCCTGCGGGTCCAGCTTGGCTATGCCGCTGCCGTTGTTGCCCAGAACGGTGCCCGACGGTGTGGCTGCGCCCGGCGCGATGGTGGCGGGGCCACCGGGGGTTCCGGCACCAGGCGAACCGGCGGGTGCCGTCACTACTCTCTGATCGAGGCTCGTCCAGGCGCCCTGAAAGCTCACCTGAACCTTGCCGTTCACGTGGATGACGATGGTGCCGGGCGTCGGGTTGGCCACCGGACCGGGCAGTGCTGGCGCTTGGTAGTTGTTGTTGTTGTTGACGTATGATGGGCCACCGGTCGGTGCGATAGGCACCTGACCTTCCATGACAGCCGGAGCAGGAGCCAGGGCATACGCCACACCAGCAAATCCGCCTGCCCCCAGTGTGGCCACGCTCGCCAGCAGAAACTTACGCATTCGATCCTCCTGTTTGCGCCGGCAGAGCCGACGAGCCTTTAGTCCCAGACCTCATGCTTTCCTGCCGCCCGCTTTTCTGCGGGCCCATCATTCAATCGGGGCAGGCGCACTCAGTTCGACGAGACCATATATCCGCCAGCATCGCCTGAAAATATTGTTTCGGATTTCTTCGCGGCATTACTGAGACACCGTGGCAAAGTCGCAACACTGGGTCACTAGATCATATATCGTAATCGTAATATTGTAGATCAGCCGATAGCGATTACAACTTGTGCTCTTCGCACACACTGCACCTTTGCAACTCCTTGCCCTGTACCGGCTTCAATCGACGCCGGCGCCTTGCGTCTCGCGCTGCCTAGATTTCGATTCTCCTTGCTGCCATTTCGGACGAAGCCCGGTCGGCCAGGTAGGCGTCTTGCGGCACGGCCGGCTTCCGATCCGATTTGATGATCTGTGCGCCAGGCCATGCGCCGCTCCCGACGAGGGCAGTCATGGCGATGCGCGCAATGTCGGCAAATGCTGCGACGACCGACGTGGCCGCGCCACGGCGGAAGCCGATCGCGCAGGTCGAAAGCAGCTCGGGATGGCGGATCGGCCGAAACGCCAGGGCGCCGCGGGCGACTTCGTCCTGCACCGCGATCAGCGGCAGAATCGTGCAGCCGAGGCCGTTGCGGACCATCGCCTTGGTGGACGCCACACTGTTCACCTGCAGCACCGGCTCCAGGCTGATGCCGTGCAGCTGCGCGCCGCTGTCCACGCGGCGGCGGATCCAATGCTGGCGACCTGGCAATATCAGCGATTCGCCGACCAGGTCGCGCAGCCGCAGCGGCAGCACATCGTCGGCGATACGCGAACGCACCGGCGCGACGAGCCCGAGGCTCTCGGTCAGGACCGGCGTGACATCGAGTTCTGCGAGGTTCGGCGGATCCTGGATGACAGCCAGGTCAACGCGCCGGTGCAGCACCCATTCTTCAAGGTCGGCGCCGGTTCCCTCGCGAATGTCCAACGCCACATCCGGCCACCGCGCACGGAATTCCTGCGCCAGCTGTGCCACAAGCAGCGGCCCGGTCTCGGCCGGGAGCGCCAGCGACAGGTTGCCCGGCGCGGTCGCCGCGGCCGCGTCGTCCAACGGCGACGACAGCAGGTGCAGGATGGTATCCAGGCGATCGCGCAGGCATGCTCCGGCCGGCGTCAGCATGACGCCCCGCCCGTGACGCAGCAGAAGCTGCGTCCCCAGGCCTTCCTCCAGCTTGCGCATCTGATGCGAGATCGCCGGCTGGCTGATGTTCAGTTCGCGCGCCGAGCGGCCAAAATTTCCGGTCCGCGCCACACT
>DATAPW010000099.1:0-20046 GCA_036265005.1 Acetobacteraceae bacterium
TCATGTTGGTGCCCTCGGCATAACCGCCGGGTGGCGACAGAGGTCCTACCCAGCCGATCGGAATAGCCGGACCGGCCGCACGCGCCCGGCGACCGATCGCCGGCAATGCGGCAGCCGCCCCCGCCGCGGCCAACACGTTGCGCCTGGTCGGCGCGCGCGTCGTTCCCCGTTTTGTCATGTTGATTGGCACAGGCGTCTCCTTTGATGGAGGGAATGGCCGCACGGCATCCTGTCAAGAAGTGCGGCGCAGGCCAAGAGCCAATCACCGATTATCGCCAAGCCAGCAACCACCGCTCCAGCAAACCGATCACCCA
This sequence comes from Acetobacteraceae bacterium, assembly GCA_036265005.1. Taxonomy (GTDB): domain Bacteria; phylum Pseudomonadota; class Alphaproteobacteria; order Acetobacterales; family Acetobacteraceae; genus JAMXLO01. The sequence goes on from DATAPW010000099.1 coordinate 315, forward strand.
GGCAACGATGAGGCCCAGCAACGACAGCACGACAATGCCCGCCAGCAGGTTGTCGGTGTCGTACAAATTCCCCGCCGACAGAACGAACGCACCGATGCCGCGATCCGCACCGATCATTTCAGCAGCAACCAGCAGCACGATGGCGATCGATGCGGTCACGCGGAAGCCGCTGAGGATCGTCGGCAGTGCCGCCGGCAACACGATCTTGCGCACGATGGCGGAACGGCGCAGGCCGAAACTCTGCGCCATGCGGATCAGCGAACGCGGCACGTTGTCCACGCCGCCGGCGGTGGTGATCACGGTGGGGAAGAACACGCCGAACGCCAGCGTGGCGATTTTAGAGCCCTCGCCGATGCCGAACCAGATGATGAACAACGGAACCAGGGCGATCTTGGGGATCGGGAACAGCGCGGACACCACAGCCATGCCTGGCGAGCGCAACAACGACGACAGCCCGACCGCCAGGCCGAGACCGATGCCGAACACCGTTCCGGTAACCCAGCCGATGGCGAGGCGAGCCAGCGATGCGCTGAGGTGCTTCCACAACTCACCGCTGACGGTCAGGTGGTACAGCGCCACTCCGATGTTGGCGGGCGCAGGCAGGAACAATGTCGGGATCAGGCCCAGTGAATCCGCGAGCTGCCACAGCACGACAAGTCCGACCAGCGTCGCAGCCCCGGCTAGCGGCAGGTTGCGTGGCGCGAAGCCGCCGCCGCGGAACGCCACAGCCCCATCGACCCGGCGCATGGTCAGACGATGCTGCCCAGCCGATAGAACCGCGCCGCTGTACTGTGGAACAGCGCCGCCTTCTCCGCCTCCGAACATTCTGCCGCCAGGCGCTTGAATGCATTCCATACCACTGGGTAGCTGCACATGCCCTTATCGACCGGGAAGTTGCTCTCGAACATGCAGCGACCGGCGCCGAACGCCTCGATGCAGGTTTCCATATACGGGCGCCACGCCGCGGCGAGTTCGCCGGAGGATGGCGGCAACGGCTCCTCGTGGAACGTCAGGCCGCGGATCGTCATCGCCTGACCGCCCAGCTTCACGTGCACGTTGGGACACTGCGCCAGTTCGCGCAGATCGCGGCGCCAGGCGGCGAACACCTCCGCGGGATGCTCCCGGTACGGTCCGATGCGGATCGGTCCGCCGCAGTGGTTGACCAGGATAGGCAGGTCGGGGAACGCGCGCGCCAGATCGGTGAACTCGGGCAATTGCGGATGATACAGCGAACACTCATACGACAGGTCGAACTTTCCCAGCCGTGCCAGCCCCCGGCGGAATGCGGGATCCAGCAAAATGCCCTGTGGCGCCGGCGATGTCGTCGTCATGATGATCGCCGCATCCCAACCCGCACTCTGGCGAATTCCCTTGAACCGCCCGCCGCCGGCCTGCATATGCGCCTCCAGCACAGCGTCGATCGTTTCGCCGAGGCGGAAGTCGCAGTAGCCGACAATGCCGGCGCAGGCGCGCTGGCCGGCAGCTTCCGCCTTCGCGGCAAGCGCGGCGATGTACTCGGTCTCGCCGACCGGCCGCAGCTCGTCCGGGCCGTCCTTGCGGTATGCGAATCCGCATTGGATGAACACCGTCGCCCGCACATCGTGCCCAACGCCCAGGTCGGCAGACAGCTCCTCGAGCAGATAGCGTCCGGACGGACGGTCCCAGATGTGGTGGTGAGCATCGACGATGGGCAGCGAGGGTTCGAGGATGTCCTCGCGCAGTTTCGCAAGCCACGCTTCGTCTACGTGCGGGTGTGGATACGTCTGGCGTTCGCTGGTTGCACTCATGACGCTCTCCCGGATGCTTCCCGGCGGAGCGTAGACCCTATCGCGCCGGCGGAAAAACCCGGGAGTAGCGCTTCATGAGCTCGATCGCGGTATCCTTTGCCTTGTCCCATTTCGATCCGGTTGCCGCCATGACGACCTGGTTCAGCGCCGGGATATCCCGCCGGTAATCGCGGTCGCGGGCATCCAACCGCCGCTCGCGCAGGTCGCCCTTGAACTGATCGCGCAGGAAGCCGTACGCGACAAGTTCGTTCAGCAGGATCGTGGTCATGTCCTCGGCCTGGGTTGGCTCGAACTCGACCAGATCCTTGATCGCCTTGCGCGCACTTTCAAGCCCGAGGAACTGCATATAGATGATGTTGCAGATCGCGCTGCGCCATTCGTCGCCATTCGGATCTCCGCCCGATCGCGACTGGATATCCGCCAGCTTCCGCAGCGCGTCCCGCATCACCTTCATATATGTGTAGAATGCCGTAACGTTGGTAACGACATCCGCCTCAAGCGCCTGCAGATCCTTTACCGATGAGTCGAATACCGGGAAATAGCTCTCCTGCGACGTGAAGTGGCTGGTGTCCGCAGGCGGCTCGCCGTTGGTATCGTATGGCAGCGTCACATGCGGCCCTGCATTGAACAGCATGATGTAGCGCTCCACCATCCCGACCACTGCAGCGACGCGACAGAGCGTGGCGATCTCGCAGGCGAACAGATCGACGACGCCAAGCCGGGCACTGCCGGACTGGTAGGTCCATGCCAGCACACCGCAACCCGCGGCACCGATCGCGCCGATGAAGGCGCCGCTGTCGGCAACGGCGGCAAACGCAAGCCTGGTCCAGATCCAGCCGGAGTTGCTCGACCTCACCTCGCTCCAGTTGCTCATGACCTCGTGCTCGAAGCAGAACACCAATGCGAGCAGCGACGCCACGACCATGATGATGACGGTTACCGAGAAAATCAGCCGCAAATCGGCCACGTGCCGCGATCGGCCCAAGCGCTCGAACGTAGACGACTCGCCGCTGGCGCGGAGCTGTCGCAAGATCTGCATTGGCGACAGAGCGGACACGATATTCTTCAATCCCATCGTGCGGTTCGCCTTATGCAAGCACGACTTTTGGCCCCCATGCAGTGATGCAGGTCACGTGCGCGACCGGATGTCCATACTCTCGATTTCCCGCTCCGCCGCCGCGGCATCGTCGCGGATCAGTCGCCACAGCGCAGCCTCGATAGCCTGCAACTCCGGATCGTTGGGCTCCCTCCCCGCCAGCGGACGGTCGATCCGCCGGATGGCGCGTACCCGCCCCGGCCGGCGCGACAGCACGACGATCTGCTGGCCCAGCCGCACCGCCTCGGCCAGATTGTGCGTGACATAAATCGTTGTGGTGCCGGCGCGCTCGATCAGCGCGGCGAATTCGTCCAGCAGCAGCCCGCGCATCTGCGCATCGAGCGCCGACAGCGGTTCGTCCATCAGCAGGCACGCCGGGCGCACCGCCAGCGCACGCGCAATGCCGACTCGCTGGCGCATGCCGCCGGATAGCTGGCGCGGCCAGGCAGCGGCGAACTCGGCCAAGCCGGTCAGCCCCAGGACCTCGGCGACGCGGTCGGCACGCTCGGTACGCGACAGGCGGTCCTCCAACACCAGCGACACGTTGCCGGCGACCGTGCGCCATGGCAGCAGCGCAAAGTCCTGGAACACGTAGGTGAATGGATTCAGGCAATCATCCGCCACATCGCCCTCGGCATTCACCGCCCCCGCCAACGGCGCCAGCATTCCGCCCATGATGCCCAGCAGCGTGGACTTGCCGCATCCAGATGGGCCAACGAGCACCATCACCTCGCCCGGTTCGGCGACCAGATCGATGTCCTCCAGCACCACGAGATCACGATAGGCGTGGCGCACGCCACGCAGGACCAGCCGCAGGCCGGCACTCATCGCTTCGGCAGGAAGCGTGTGTCGATCACCGACTGCGGATCCGCGTCACCCTTCACCAGGTCCTGCGCCTTGAACCATTTGAACTGCGCGATCACGTCGGCCACGTCGAGCGCACCGCCCGCGTCGTAATAACCGACGCCGTCGAGGATCTTCTGGCGCGCATTTGGGTCGCCGGTGAAGACGTAGTCGGTGATCGCCGGTATCGCTGCATCGGTTGTCGCATCGACGATCGGCTTGCCCTGCGCATCGAGGCGCAGGAATGCCGCGCGGTAATCCGACACACCCTTCTGGTAGGCATGGGCGAAACGCCGCAGCAGGTCGGCACGCTGCCCGATCATCTGCGCCGTGGTGAACACCGCGGTGATCTGATACGGCACCACATCACCCGCCCAGCCGATGATATGGGCCTGGCCCGACGCCACCAGCGGCTTTGCCATCGAGGCGATGGCAATCGTCGCGTCCACCTGGTTGCTGCCCACCGCGGCGACCATGTTGGCAATCTGCTGCACAGGACGCAGCGTGACGCTGGCAATGTCGAAATGCTTGGCCTCGGCAATGCGGCCGAGCATGTAGTGGAACGACGAGCCGTACTGGGTAATGGCGAAGCTGTGGCCGGGGAGTTTGTCGAGGGATGTCAGGCCTGCGGCATAGGCCTGGTTGGACACCAGGATGGCGGATCCTTCATAGCCACGCTGCTCGTGCATGCCGCCGCCGATCACCTTCAGCGTGCCCTTCTGCGCGAGATTGAAGAAGCCGCCGGTAAGCGCGGTCACGCCGACATCGATATCGCCGGAAACCGCAGCAGCCGCGATCGGTTGCGCGGCCTCGAAAAAGCGGAAGGTCAGGTCGATGCCTTCGTCACGGAAATAGCCGCGCTGCTGCGCAATGTAGAACGGCGCCGGGGACAGCGTGTGAAGCAGGCCGAGGCGCAACGGATCGGCAGCGTGGGCGGTTGCCGAAAACAGCAGCAGCAGCAATCCGATGCAGCAGCGCGCGCTTGTGGTCATGTCCGGAGCTATCCCCCTGTGCGGCGGGCTAGTGCAAGCGGATTCGGCAAAGCTTGGCAACGCCCCATTCCGTCACTCCCGAAGGCGGGAATGACGCAGGATCCCTACACCGTCACCTGCATCTCGCCGAGATAGGCTTCGCGGATCAGCGGATTCTGGCGGAGCTCCGACGCGGTGCCCGACAGCACCACCTGGCCGGTCTGCAACACGTACGCCCGATGCGCGATGGACAGCGCCATGTTGGCGTTCTGCTCCACCATGAAGATCGTGGTGCCCTGGCGGTTGATCTCCTGGATGATGTCGAACACCTGCTCGACGAAGATCGGCGACAGCCCCATCGACGGTTCGTCCATGCAGATCAGCTTGGGCCGCGCCATCAGCGCACGACCCATCGCCACCATCTGCTGCTCGCCGCCCGACAGCGTGCCGGCGATCTGCGTGCGCCGCTCTTTCACACGCGGGAACAGTGAATAGACCCGCTCCAGGTCCTGGTCGAATTCCGGGCCGCGCTTGCGCAGGTAGGCGCCCATTTCCAGGTTTTCGTACACCGTCATGCGCGGGAACAGGCGGCGCGCCTCGAGCACCGGCGCAATACCGCGGCGCACGCGTTCGGCGGTGGGCATGCGCTCGATGGCCTCGCCCTGGTAGATCACCGCGCCGCGCGTCGGGCGCACCACGCCCATGATGGTCTTCATCGTGGTGGACTTGCCGGACGCGTTGCCGCCGAGCAGCGAGACGATTTCGCCCTCGCCGATGCTGTAGTTCACCTGCTTGAGCACATGCAGGTCACCGTAATGCGTGTCGACGTCCTTGAATTCCAGCAACATGAGTCATCGTCTCCGTCATGGCCAGGCACGACCCGGCCATCAAGAAGCATTCGCCGGCGCCTCGATGCCCGCAGCGGCCGCCTGCGCGTTGCGACCGAGATACGCTCGCAGCACCTCCTCGTCGCGCCGCACCTCGTCGGGCTTGCCCTGCGCAATCACCTCGCCATGGTCGAGCACGTACACCGTGTCGGCCAGCGTGGTCACCACGTCCAGCTTATGCTCGATCAGCAGCACCGTCAGGCCCAGCCCGTTCAGGCTCTTGATCTGCTCGGCCAGTTCCAGCGTTTCCGCCGGGTTCATGCCCGCGGTCGGTTCATCCAGCAGCAGGATGCGCGGCCGCGACGCCAGGGCGCGGGCAATCTCGATACGGCGACGGTTGGCGTAGGACAGCCCGCTCACCACCTGCGCCACGCGCGGCGTCAGGCGATTGCCGAAGATCGAGAAGATCTCCATCGCCCATTCGCGCGCCTGCACTTCCTCCGCCTTGGTTCCCGGCGGTCGGAAGATTGCCGCCAGAGTGCCGGTGCGCAGCCGCGCGTGCTGGCCGATCAGCGCATTCTCCATCACCGTCAGGTTGGTGAACAGCCGCAGGTTCTGGAAGGTGCGCGCCACGCCCTTCTCGAGAATCTGGTAGTCCGGCAGCCCCATGATCTCCTCGCCATGGAACCGGATCGATCCTGCCTCGGCCTCCACCAGCCCGGTGATCACATTGAACAACGTGGATTTGCCGGAGCCGTTCGGCCCGATCACCGCCACCACGCCGCCGGTCGGCACCACGAGGTCGACCTTGTTCAGCGCCGTCAGACCGCCAAACTTCACGGTCACGCCCTTGATCTCCAATGCCGCCGCGCCGGTGCGCACGTCGCCGCCCAGACCGGCGAGCTTGAGATCGGTGAAGCCGCCGCGCCTGATCTCGGCATGCTGCTGGTCGAACGTCAGTGCCAGCGGCGGTCGTGTCGCGGGGATCAACCCCTGGCGGCGGAACAGCATCATGCACACCAGGATGATGCCGAAAATCAGCTCGATCGACGGCACCAGGTCGATGCGCAACAGCAGGTCGCTGTGCGTGAAGCGCCCCAGCGCGTGCAGCCATTCGGTGAGGTCCTGCAGCCACCACGATTGCAGCAACTGCAGGATGAACGCGCCCAGCACGACGCCCCAGACGCTGCCGATGCCGCCGAACACGATCATCACCAGGATCATCACCGACACCGGAAAGCCGAACATTTCCGGCGTCGCGGTCTGCAGCTTCGCCACATAGAACACGCCGGTCATGCCGCCGAACGCAGCGCCGATGGCGAACGCCAGCAGCTTGAATTTGGTGCGGTTGACGCCCATTGTTCCGGCAGCGATCTCATCCTCGCGGATCGCCATCCAGGCGCGGCCGATGCGGGAATCCCGCAATCGAATGCTGACGAAGATCAGCATCGCCACCATGGCGATCGCCACGTAGTAGTACGGCACGGCATCGACGCCGAAGCTATGGCCGAACAATCGTGGTGCGGCGACGCCGTTCAGGCCGGCGGCGCCGTTGGTCAGGTCCGACCAGTTGCGCACCACGATCGGCACGATCTCGCCGAAGCCGAGTGTGACGATCGCAAGGTAGTCGCCCTTCAGGCGCAGCGTGGGAGCGCCGAACAGCACGCCGAAGAACGCCGCCATGCCGCCGGCCAATGGCAACGCCAGCCAGAAGGACAGGGTGAAATGTACTACGCTGCCGTCGCCGATCTCCGCCGGCATCTTGGCAACCAGCCCGAGGTAGAGGAACGGCTCCCAGAAACTGCTCCACTCCGGCTGGAGTTGGAACGCGGTCAGGATGCCGTAGGTATAGGCGCCGATGGCGAAGAATGCTGCATAGCCAAGGTCCAGCAGGCCCGCGAACCCGACCACAATATTCAGGCCAAGCGCCAGCGTGGCGTAGGCCGCCGCGTTGGCCATGCTGTCCACATCGGCATCGTTGTCGTGCAGCAGCGGAAACGCCAGCGCAGCCGCGGTCAGCAGCACCAGCCCGATGCGCTTGCGCTGCAGTTCCGGGATGCGGGCGAACGGTCGCGTCAGGACCGAGACGGCGGCGGAGGCAGTGGCATTCATGCGCGGCGCCCTCTCAGGACTTGTTGGGCGCCAGGCGCCCGAACAGGCCGGCGGGCTTGAACACCAGCACCAGCACAAGGATCGAGAAGATGATCACGTCGGTCCACGCCGTGGCGATGAACTGGCCGCCCATGGCCTCGATCAGACCGATCAGCACACCGCCCACCATCGCGCCCGGGACGTTGCCGATGCCACCCAGCACCGCCGCGGTGAACGCACGCAGGCCCGCGGTGAAGCCGATGATGAAGCTGGTGAAGTTGTAGTACAGGCCAAAGATCAGCCCGCCGGCGCCGGCCAACGCGGAGCCGAGAAAGAACGCCATGATGATGACGCGATCGACTTCGACGCCCATCATGCGCGCGGCCTCGGCATCCTGCGCGGTGGCGCGCATCGCCTTGCCGATCCGCGACCGCTGCACGAACATGTACAGCCCGACCATCAGCAGGAATGCGATGATCCAGATCAGGATGACGCGGAAATCCAGCACCGCACCGCCGATCTCATAGCGGATCCGCGGCAAAGGATTGGGGAAGTTCTTCGAATCCGCGCCCACCGTCAGCAGGATGATGTTGAACAGGATATAGGACACGCCGATCGTGGTGATCATGGCGGCCGGCCCCTTCACATTGCGCAAGGGACGCAGGCACAGCCGCTCAATCGTCACCCCGAGCCCGCCGCAGAAGATCATGGTGATGGCGAAGGTCGCCAGCAGCACACCGACCAGCGGCAATCCGGTCAGGATCACATCCTGGCCCGAAAGTCCGAACGCCTCCAGCACGTACAACGCGACGAACGAGCCGACCATGAAGACGTTGAAATGCGAGAAGTTGATCAACTCGAGGATGCCGTAGACCAAGGTGAACCCGAGCGCGAGCAATGAATACATCGCGCCCAGGCTCAGTCCGTTGATCGTCTGCTGCAGCAGCAGATCGAAAGTCGTCATTGCGTGATATGCCTCAGGACTGCGGTGCGACGCCGATGTAGCGGTATTGCCGCGACACGTCATCAGGCCGCGCGGAGGTATCCTGCTTGATCTGGAACACGCTGACGGTGCGATCGGCGAGGTCGCCGTTCGCATCGAATGTCACGGTGCCCTGGATGGTCGCCACCTTCGATGCCTGGATGGCGTCGCGCACCGCGTCGCGCGTCAACGGCTTGCCGCTGGCGGCCACGCGCTTGATCGCATCGATCACCACCAGAGTCGCATCGTAGGCGGTGATCGTGTAGTCGTCGCACGCCTTGCCGTATTTGCGGAAATACGCATCGACGAACTGCTGTGCCTTGGTGTCGCCCACCATGTGCGGCGAGGCGATGGTGGCGTACCAGCCATTCGCGGCCGGGAAGCCGACCGAGGTCAGCATGGTCGGGCCATACACGCCGTCGCCGCCGCCCTTGATCATGTCGGGCACGATGTCATAGGCCTGCTTGGCGAGCTTGGTGCCAGCCTGGCCAACACCGCCATAGTAGATCGCATCCGGCGCCAGCGATTTGATCTTGGTCAGGATGGCGCTGTAGTCGGCCGACTTCGGATCGAGCCGATCACGGCCGGTCACCTTCATGCCCTTCTGCCCGGCCTGCTTCTCGAATGCGTCGGCCATGCCCACGCCGTACGCGCCACTGTCATCCAGGATGTAGACCGCCTTCACCTTCAGCACATCGGCATAATAGTTCGCCATGTTGGGGCCCTGGTAGGCATCCGTGGTCACGGTGCGGAAGTAGATCGGCTTACCGGCCGGACGGAACTGCTGGGCGAATTTAGGATCGGTGATGTCGGGATTGGTGGAACTCGGCGTGATGGTCGCCAGGCCACCGGCACTCAGGATCGGCGCCATCGCTTTGCCGGCGCCGCTCATCTCCGGGCCAAGCGCCGCCATGACATCCTTGTCGGAGACCATCTTGCGTGCGTTGGTCGCAGCCTGCGCCGGATCGTACTGGCCGGCGGTTGCGGTGCCGTCATCCAGCACCAGGGTCTCGATCCTGTAGCCAGGGATACCGTTGCCCTCGTTGGCGCCGTCTATCGCCATCATGATGCCGTTGCGGACCCGGATGGCGCCTTCGGAATCCGCCCCGGTAAGCGACAGATCCATGCCGATCTTGACCACCTTGTCAGCCGCATGGGCCGGCAGGCCCAAGGTGGCAGCAACGACGGCTGCAATGAGAGCCTGAGCGGCCCCACGGCGTGTCAACATATGTCGGACTCCCTGTTTTCTTGTTCTGGCAGCTAGCAAAGCACGTGCCGACCGCACGGGACCAGGGGACATCCCAGTGCCCCTGGCCCCGCTGAACCGGTCAGGACTGCGGCGCTACGTCGATGTACTTGTATTGCGCCGACACATCCGTCAGCGACTTGGCGGTGTCCTTCTTGATCTGGAACACGCTGACTGTGCGATCGGCCAGATCGCCGTTCGCATCGAATGATATGACACCCTGGATCGTCGGCACCTTGGCGGCCTGGATCGCGTCGCGCACGGTCTCGCGCGTGACCGGCTTGCCGGCAGCAACCACGCGCTTGATGCTGTCGATGATGACCAGCGAGGCGTCATAGGCGGTGATCGTGTAGTCATCCGGCGAATCGTTGAAACGGCCCTTGTAGGCCTGGATGAACTGCGCGGCCTTGTTGTCCTCCACCAGATGCGGCGCCGCGATCGAGGTGTACCAGCCTTCGACAGCCGGGAAGCCGGCGCCGTTCAACAGGTCCGAACTGTACATGCCATCGGGGCCGGCCTTGATGACGTTCGGTATGATGTCATAGGCCTGCTTGGCGAGTTTCACGCCGGCCTGGGTGACGCCGCCGTAGTACAGCGCCTCGGGGTTCATCGACTTGATCTTGGTCAGAATGGCCGTGTAGTCAGCCGCCTTCGGGTCCAGGCGATCGCGGCCGAGGACCTTGACGCCCTTTGTCTCTGCCTCCTTCTGGAAGGTGTCGGCGATCCCAACGCCGAACGCGCCGCTGTCATCCAGAATGTAAACCGACTTCACCTTGAGCTTTTCGGCGAGGAAGTTCGCCATATTTGGGCCCTGGAAGGCATCGGTGGTCACCGTGCGGAAGTAAATGGGCTTGCCGGCGGGGCGGTACTGATCGGCGAATTTCGGGTTGGTTATGTCGGGATTGGTCGAGGAGGGCGTGATCGTCGCCAGGCCGCCCTGGCTGAGGATCGGCGTCATCGCCTTGCCGGCGCCGCTCATCTGCGGACCGATCGAGGCGACCACTTCCTTGTCGGCGACCATCTTGCGGGCATTCGTCGCCGCCTGCGCCGGATCGTACTGCCCGGCGGTGGCCGTTCCGTCATCCAACGTCAGCAGGTCGAACCTGTAGCCTTGAACGGCATTCCCCTGGTTCGCGGCCTCGAATGCCATGACAATGGCGTTCTTCACGCGGTTAGCACCCAGCGAGTCCGCGCCTGTCAGCGATAGGTCGATACCAATCTTCACCACCTTGTCGGCGGCGTTGGCGGTGCCGCTTCCGAGTGCCGCGGCGATGGCGGTGGTAGCAAGAAGCTGGGCGGTGGCCCGGCGTGTCAGCATGTGAAATCTCCCCGTCTCTTGTGGACGCATGATTAGGCGGCTACCGGCCGCAGGTCACGCAAGATTTAATCTGCCAGAGGGGAACCGGCTGGGCTAGCGGCGGAACCGTAAATCCAGTCCATGGGTAATCCAGCCGGCCTCGATCGCGTCCAGATCGAAGATACCGGAGGGGTTGGCGCGGGACGGTTGCGTGGCCAGTCCGGGCGCCCGCTCGCGCCGCCAGATGCCAAGCAGCCGGCGCAGTTCGGGCAGCGGGGCGGCGCTGTCATCGACCCGCAGGTTGAGATCCGGGAAGTCCTCGGTGGTGGTCAGCAGCATCGCCGCCGACTGCCGGCCGCGCCGATCGCCGCCGGCTGCCTCGCCCGCCTCCATCGCGACCATCAGGCGTTCCGGCAGGTCCAGTGCCGGTTGTGCCTGCCACGCGGCGAGCGTCGCGGCGATGGTGGGTTCACCGGCCAGCATGTTGCCGGCGACGCTGATGCCGGGGCCGGCAACGCTGCCGCACCATTCGACGCAGTTCTGCCCGGTCCAGGCGGCGGTGCGGCCATGGCGATCCACCGCGTGCACCTGACGGACGCCGCGTCCGGCGTCGCCGGCAAGGGCGCCCTCGATCGCCGCATCGGGCGGCAGGCCACGGGCCAGTGCGTCGAGGATCGCCGGGCCGAGATAGCGGTTGGTGAACGACTGGGTGGACACGGCGCCGACGCCCGAGCGGACGAACGGGCAGGACGCGCCGACTGCGAAGGCCTTGGTGGCGACGGAAACCGCGAAGGCGCCGCTGGCGGGGTCGTGGGTGACGATGGACCAGGTCATAGACTAACCGTGCACCATAATTTGCCGAAGTTCAGATACATCGTCGCCGTCTCGGAGGCGAGGGTCCAGGCGTTTCGCCGTGCTTCGGTTCGTTCCCACGGCCTATCGCAGCTTCTGGTCGAGCGCGTCGCGCAATCCGTCGCCCAGCAGGTTGAATGCCAGCACCGTGACAAAGATCGCCAAACCTGGGAACAGCGTGATCTGGTCGGCAACGCCGAGATAGCTGCGGCCTTCGGCCAGCATCGCGCCCCACTCGGGGCTGGGCGGTGGCGCGCCAAGCCCGATAAAGCTGAGCGCCGCCGCAGTCAGGATCGAGGTGCCGACGCGCAGCGAGCAATACACGATCACGCTCGGCAAGGTGCCCGGCAGGATGTGCCGGAACATCAGCTGCGGCGCCCGCACGCCGATGCTGCGGGCGGCCTGCACATACAGCGTCTGCTTCAGCGCCAGCGTGCTGCCGCGAACCAGCCGGGCAAACACCGGCACGCTGAACACGGCGATCGCGTATATGACATTGTCAATACCTGGGCCAAGCAGCGCCACGACGCCGATCGCCAGCAGGATGCCGGGGAATGCCAGCAGCACATCCATCACCCGCATGATCAGGCTGTCGAGCAACCCGCCGAAGAATCCGCTGACCAGTCCAAGCGCCACGCCCACCAGGCCGCCTAGCGCCACCGAGACGAACCCCACGGTCAGCGAGATGCGTCCGCCCCAAAGGATGCGGCTGAAGATGTCGCGGCCGAAGGTGTCGGTGCCGCAGAGATGCTGCCAGGACGGCCCGGCCAGCACGTTGTCGTAATCGGGCGTCGAGGGACCGTACGGCGCGATCCATGGCGCGGCGATTGCTGCCAGGATCAGCAGCAGGATGACCCAGCCGGACACCAGCGCCACGCGCTTGCGGCGGAAGCGACGCCAGAATTCCGCGGCGGGCGAACGGATCGACGGTGCGGCGAGGGCGATGTCGCTCATCGCAGGCGGATCTCCGGATTGACCAGCCCGTACAGCAGATCGACGACCAGGTTGATCAACACGAATTCGCAGGAGAACAGCAGGATCTCCGCCTGGATCACCGGGTAGTCGCGGTAGGCGACGCTGTCGACCAGCAGGCGGCCGAGGCCGGGCCAGGCAAACACGGTCTCCACCACGATGGCGCCGCCGAGCAGGAAGCCGAACTGCAGGCCGGTCAGCGTGATCACCGGGATCAGCGCGTTGCGCAGCGTATGCTTCCAGACCACGCGACGTTCCGGCACGCCCTTGGCGCGCGCGGTGCGTACGTAATCCTCGGCCGTGATCTCAACGAACGCCGACCGGGTGAAGCGCGCCATCACCGCGGCCACGCCGACCCCCAAGGTGAAGGCGGGGAGGACGAAGTGCTGCCAACCGCCGTAGCCGCCGGTGGGCAGCCAGCCGAGATGCACGGAGAACAGGTCGATCAGCAGCAAGCCGAGCCAGAAGCCGGGGAACGAGATTCCCGAGATTGCCAGCACCATGGATGCCTGGTCCTGCCAGTGGCCGCGTCGTGCGCCTGACAGCACGCCGATGCCGACACCGGCGATCACCGACCACAGCATGGCGAACACGGTGAGCAGAAGTGTCGGCATGAACCGCTCGCCGATCAGTTCGGCCACTGTCTGGTGGGTCTTGATCGAGCGGCCGAGGTGGAACTGCAGCGTCTGGCCGAGGTAGCGGAGGTATTGCACCACCAGCGGCCGGTCGAGGCCCATGTCGGCGCGCACCGCAGCGATGTCCTGCGGCGACGCGTCGGGACCCGCGACCAGGCGCGCGGGATCGCCCGGCAACAGGTGGACGAACAGGAAGACGAAGATGCTGACGGCGAGCAGCACGGGGATGGTGCCCGCCAGCCGGCGGATCAGGTAGTCGAGCATCTCAAGTCGTCATGGGCGGGCTTGGCCCGGCGATGGCGAGGCCAAGCCCTGCCATGACGGCGTGGCTACGCTCACGCCGTCACTCCAGATCCGCATCCGCGGTAAGATGAAACTGCTGGTCCGGCCGTATGAATGCGCCGTGCAACTTCTTCGAGTACGCCGCCAGGTTGTGATCCACGCCGAGGAAGATCCACGGCGCGTCCTTCCACACCTGCGCCTGCGCCTTGGCATAGGCGCCGGCGCGCTTGGACGGATCGGTGGTGCTCAGCCCTTCCTCGATCGCCGCATCCGTCACCGGATTGCTGTACCACGCCAGATTGGCCAGCACCGGCGGGAATGCTTTCGTGTACAGCATCGGCCGCATACCCCAATCGGCATCACCGGTCGACGACGACCAGCCGGCGTAGAGCATTACGATCGACGCATCCTCCGGCTTCTGCACGTTGAACATCTTGGCCGTCAAGACGCCGGCCTCCAACGGTTCCACCTTCAGCGTCACGCCCACCGCGGCAAGCTGCTGCTGCACGAACTGCATGCCACGCTGCACCAGCGTGTTGTTGCCACCGGTCAGCGTCGCCTCGAAGCCGTTGGGGTATCCGGCCTCGGCCAGCAGCGCCTTGGCCTTCGCCGGATCGTACGGGTAACTGCCCTGCTTCTGGTAGAACCCCAGCAGCGGCGGCATCGGTGAATCCATCGGATCGGAATAGCCGCTGAACACCACCTTCGCGAAGGCCTGCTTGTCCACCGCGTAGTTCAGCGCCTCGCGCACCCGCGGATCATTGAACGGCTTGCGCAGGTTGTTCAGCGCCACATAGCGGGTGAAGATCGACGGCTCGTTGAACACCGTGATGGTCGGGCTGTGCTCCAGCGATTTGATCATCTCCGGCGGCACCGGATAGATGAATTGCGCCTCGCCGGTCTGCAGCATGGCGATGCGCGCGCCGTTCTCCGGCACGCCGCGATAGGTGATCGTGTCGATCTTCGGCAGGCCCGGTTTCCAGTAGTGCTCGTTCTTCTTCAGCTTCAGCGTGTCGGCGCTCCAGCTCACGAACTGGTACGGGCCGGTGCCGGAGGGGTGCCGCGTCACCTCCTTGCCGTACTCCTGCACCGATTTCGGCGAGACGATCAACGCGCCGGGATGCGCGATGTCGTTGACGAAGGCGCCGAACGGATATTTCAGCACCACCTTCACCGTGTAGTCGTCCACCACATCGGTGTGATCGATCATCACGAACAGGCTTTGCCGCTTCAGGTGGTTCTCCGGATTGCCGGCGCGATCGAAGCTGAACTTCACCGCCGCGGTGTTGAACGGCGTGCCATCGTGGAACGTCACGCCATGCCGCAGATGGAAGACGAATTCCTTGGCATCCTCGCTGGCCTCGTAGCTTTCGGCGAGCTGCGGCTGCAGCTTCATGTGTTCGTCGAGCATGTACAGCCCCTCGAACATCAGCCGCGCCGCCGACTGCGACAGGTTGTCGTTCAGATCGGCGGGATCGAGTCCGGTGAGGTTGTCCGGCACGCCGACCACCAGATCCTTGGCGGCATGCGCCGCGCCCGCTGCACCGAGTGCGAGCGAAGCAGCCAGCAACATGCGAGGGAATATGGACGCCACGTTTATGTCCTCCTCAATACAGTCCGCCGACGCGATGGCGGGCAACGAAATGATCCTCGCCTACGCGCACCAGCGGCGCCACGATGGGTGGATCGTCGGGCCGACGCAATGGGCTGGGCACTTCGCTGTCGTCGAGCGCAACGGAATGGTCGCGCCGGCGCGGATCGGGGATCGGCACCGCGGCGAGCAGCCGTCGCGTATAGGCATGCTGCGGATCGCCGAACACCGCCTGGCGCGGACCGATCTCGACGATCTGGCCGAGATACATCACCGCCACGCGGTGGCTGACACGCTCCACCACCGCCATGTCATGCGAGATGAACAGATACGCCAGGCCAAGTCGCGCCTGCAGTTCCATCAGCAGGTTCACCACCTGCGCGCGGATCGATACGTCGAGTGCCGCCACCGCTTCATCGGCGATGATCAGGCTGGGTTCCGAGGCGAGCGCGCGGGCGATGCAGGCGCGCTGCCGCTGGCCGCCGGACAATTCGTGCGGATAACGCTGCGCATGCTCCGGTGGCAGCCCAACCAGGCGCAGCAGTTCATGCACGCGATGTTCAACTGCGGCGCCCCGCAGCAGGCGATGCGTGCGGATCGGTTCGGCAATGGAAAAGCCGATGGTCAGCCGCGGATCCAGCGAGGCGAGCGGATCCTGGAAGACATACTGCACGCCACGCCGCAGCCTTGCCTCGCGCCCGCGATCCAGCCGCGACACGTCCTCGCCATTCAGCCGGATGTCGCCGGCGTGCGGCCGTTCGAGCCGGATGATGCTGCGCCCGGTGGTAGACTTGCCGCAGCCTGACTCGCCGACCAGCGCCAGGGTTTCGCCGTGGCGCACGGTCAGGTCCACCTGCTCGACCGCGTGGATGCGACCGGCCAGGCGGAACCGGCGCTGGATATCGAACCGCGTGGTCAGGCCGCGCACGTCCAATACCGGCGGCAGATCCAACCGCACCGTCGCCTGCGGGCGCGCAGCGTCGCCATCCTCGGGGAACGGCGCCGGCAGCGGCTGCTGCGCCAAAGCGCCCAGCACCGGCACCGCCTTCAGCAGCATCCTGGTATACGGATGCGCCGGCGCATCGAACACGCGCAGCGCATCGCCCTCCTCCACCGCAACGCCGTTGCGCATCACCAGCACGCGGTCGGCCATCTCGGCGACCACGCCCATGTCGTGGGTGATGAAGATCAGCCCCATGCCGTATTCGCGCTGCAGCGAGCGCAGCAGCCGCAGCACCTGCGCCTGCACGGTGACATCCAGCGCGGTGGTCGGCTCATCGGCGATCAGCAGGCGCGGCCGACAGGACAGCGCCATCGCGATCATCACCCGCTGCCGCATGCCGCCGGACAACTGGAACGGATAGCGCTGCAATTGCTGCGAAGCCTCGGGGATGCGCACGTGCTCCAGCAGCCGGCGCGCCTCGTTCAGTGCGGCGGCATTGCCGAGACCCTGATGCAGCATCACCGCCTCGGCGATCTGGTCGCCGATGCGCAGCACCGGATTGAGGCTGCTCATCGGCTCCTGGAACACCATCGCCATTTCCGGCCCACGCAACTGCCGCATTGCCTCGGCGGATTCGGTAGCCAGGTCGCGCTGACGCGCGTTGCGATCGGTGAACAGGATGCGGCCCGCGCTGATGTGTCCACCGGTATGGTCGATCAGGCGCGTGATGCTCAGCGCGGTCACCGACTTGCCGGAGCCGGATTCTCCGACGATGGCGAGCGTCTCGCCGGCGACCAGGTGCAGATCCAGAGCGCACACCACCGTGGCAGGTCCCTGGTCGGTGGTGAAGGCGACGCTCAGCCCCTGGACGTCGAGCAGCTTCGGGGTCTGGGACAGCGTGGCGTTCTCCGGCAGGATGGCGGGGCATTGATGCCCGGCGGCCGCGCGGCAGGCAAGCCACGGGGAGCGTCAGGAAAAACGGAGGAGCACGAGATGGCCGAACCCACCAATCGCTATGGGCTGACCGCAGCGCGCCGGCACGGACGGCCGGGGCGCGAAATCCGGCCGCGCAGCCTGACGGTGGACTGCCATTCCCACGCCGCGGTGCAGGCGGCGGCGGATTTCGCGAAGCCGTACCTGAAGCCCGATCCGCGCGCACAGTTCTACACCGAGGAGACCCGCATCCTGGGGCGCAAGCAGGATGCCGACCGCACGCCGAACCTGCTCGACCTGACGCTGCGGATGAAGGATTTCGACGAGATGGGGCTGGATGCGCAGGTGATCACGCCGGCGCCCGGGCAGTGCTACTACCAGTTACCGGCGGAAGTCGCGGCGCAGGCGGCGCGGCTGGTGAACGACGGCATCGCCGCAATCGCGGCCGAGAAGCCGGATCGCATTCCGGCAGCGATGGGCACGGTACCGCTGCAGGCCGGCGGCAATGCCGCGGCCGAGGAACTGGAGCGCTGCATGACGACGCTGCGCTTCAAGGGCGTCGAGATCCTGGCGCATGTCGGCGACAAGGAGATTTCCGATGCGGCGTTCGCACCGTTCTGGGCGAAGGCCGAGGCGCTGGGCGCCGTGGTGTTCATCCATCCGAACAGCTTCACCCAGCCGGAGCGGTTCGGAAAATACTATTTCAGCAATGTCATCGGCAATCCGCTGGACACCACGATGGCGCTGCATTGGCTGATCTTCGACGGCGTGCTGGAACGGCATCCCGACCTGAAGATCATCGCGGTGCACGGTGGTGGATATCTGCCGGCATACTCCGGCCGCATCGACCATGCCTGGGGCGCGCGCAGCGATTCACACGGCGACCTGCCGCATCCGCCAAGTACCTATCTGAAAAAGATCTACTTCGACACGATCGTGTTCACGCCGCAGCAGCTCGAGGCGTTGGTCAATCTGTTCGGCGTCGGACAGATCCTGTTGGGGACGGATTATCCGTACGACATGGGCGAATACGATCCGATCGGACATATCGCGTCGGTGACATCGCTCAGCGAAGCCGACCGCGTGGCGATCGCCGGCGGCAATGCAAAGCGGCTGTTCGGGTTGTAGGCACGAGCCATCGGCAGCAAGGCAATCAAGCGAACACACAGTTCTTCCGAGCGCACACAGAGTTTCGTGCACGCGGCGAAACTCTGGGTGCATTTGATTGACACCTCATACCAACGCTCGTTGATAGCGACCCATCGATCCCACTGTCATGGCCGGGCGTGGCGCGGCCATCCACGTCTTCCTCGTCTGCGTCGGCCAAAAGACGTGGGTGGCCGGGCCACGCCCGGCCATGACAGTCGGGGCAACGCATGGGTCGCTATCAACGAGCGTTGGTTATCAGCGAGGTTTCCGAGCGACGATCTGCACCTCGGCAACCCGTTCATCCTCCCGCGCACGCAGCCCGTTGAGCTGCAGCTGCAGTGCGCTGTCGCCACGAATGACATACGGACCGAGCGGTGGCAGACCCTCCACCTCCAGCTTGCGCCGAGCCGCCGCGAGTTCTGCTGCGGTGGCCGGCGTGCCCTCGCGGAATGCCACGATCTCGAACCCCGCCGCTTCCAGGTCGCGGCGGGTCTCCTCGTGCGTCGCCAGGAAACTGTTCTCCGGCACCGACGCCCAGCCCACCGGGTAGAATTCGACCGGCGCATTCGGACCGGCATTGACGTGCAGCAGCACAAGCCGTCCGCCTGGTTTAAGCACACGGAATGCCTCGCGGTACACCGCGGCCTTGTCGGCAATGTTCATCACCACGTTGTGGGAGTACGCCCGGTCGAAGCTGGCATCCGGCAGAGGCAGTGCGAGCGCACTGGTTTCGAGAATGCGCACGCGGTCCGCCATGCCTGACGCGGCGTTCAATTCCCGGGCCGCGTCACAATGTTCCGTCGTCAGGTCCACGCCGGTCACCGAGCAGCCATGCCTCGCCGCGATCCATCGCGCCGGGCCACCAAGGCCGCAGCCGATATCCAGGACCGCCTCCCCCGCCCGCGGCTCCAGCAACGCAACCAGTTCGGCCGTCGCCAGCACGCCACGGCCATGCAGGTGATCCACCGGCGCCAGGGTGTCCGGCGTGATCGCCACGTCGGCGCCGCCATGTTCGCGCACCGCCGCGATGATGCGGGCCGCGATGGCTTTCCCGGAACCGGCACTGGCGTAATGGTCCTGCACGCGTTGGACGGACATGGTTCCCCCTTGGGTCAGGTTGATCAGCCGGCATCGCCGGCGTTGCGCAATCCGGATTGCTGCGGACGATACGACCAGGCGCAGCAGATCCAGCTCTGCATGGCAGGAACAAAGAGAGGCGCGCGTCCGCAAGGACG
>DATAPW010000100.1:0-24002 GCA_036265005.1 Acetobacteraceae bacterium
CCTCGGCGGCGATCTGCTCCGACGTGGGCAGAAGCGCGAGGCGAGGATCGGCCGCGTATGTGGGTCTGGCCGCGGCTGGTTGGGGCGCGCGTTGCGCCGATGCGCGCGCGGGCGCGGCTGGCGCGTCCGGGCGGGCTGCCAGTTCCGCGACCCTGGCTTCGAGCGCGCTGGCCCACAGCAGGCCGCGAGTGATGCGCGCGAGGATCAGCCCGAGGTCGCGAGTGCCGAACGGGAGGGTGACGAGGGCGAGGTCGGTGGTAGCGGCACGTTGCTGCAGGGTGGCGGCAAGTTCCTTGCCGTACTCGATGAGCCTGCGCACCAGGCCGAGGAGGCTGCCGAACCGGCTGGATCTGTCCTCGCCGGGCATCGCGGGGCCGAGTGGGGAGGTTGCGACTGGGAGGATGGCCGGGGCGGACATGAACATAACAAGAACATGCAACAGCGCGGATGTCAAGGAAAATATTCCCGACACGCGAAGAGCGCCGCAGGCAAGGGTAAGAATTTGGCGCAGATGCAGACAGATGCACGCAAATGCAGGCGTGGTTCATAGGTCATTGGCCACGCGTTTGATCTCCAGGCGCGGCGGGCCGAAGCGGCGCGTACTTCCTGTGCCGGCGGGTTCTCGGAGACCTTCTCCAGGAATCCCACCCCAAGCGTATCGAGCAGTGAACGCGCAGCCGATGACACACACACCGACAGCCACCTGCGAGCATCCGCGTGCATCTGCGTTTCGATTCTTCCTTCGCGATACGTTCGCGATCGGCAGGTATGGATGGGCTTCCCGGGGTGAAAGTCTGTCAAGACTGCGGCAGCCGCACACCTCCTGGACCGATCAGGCCGGGATAGGGTGCTTTGAAGCGCCAGAATGTACCGCTGGTCGCCCCCTCGAAGTAGATATATTGGTTGTCCGTACCGCCGAACGCGAAGTTGGTCGTTGCAGCGTCCCCATTCGGGATCGGCACAAAGCCCAAGATCACACCACGCGGATCGATTTCCAGCACCCCGCCGAGACCTGCGCAGCCAACCCATAGATTGCCGTGGACATCATAATGAATGCCGTCGGGCCCCGTGTTGCCGGGCAAATAGGTGCCCGCCTTCACGCCAGCGAATGTGAGATGCAGCGGATCTTTTGCGCACTGTGGACATCCCATAGTAGGGCCGGTCATGAACGGAGCGTACCAAACGCGGCCCTCCCGGAAGTCACCTACCGCGACGACTGCGTCATCCGGCGACACCGCGATACCGTTCGGGAATGAGCCGCTATCCATCACTCTGCGGAGGACGCCGTCACGCGAATACTGATAGACAGCGCCCGTGTGATCCGACGCGCTGGGTCCCGGACCAGTGCCCCATGGATCGGTGAAGAACAGATTGCCCTCAGCATCGAAGTCGAGATCGTTTGGTCCTTTGAACAACTGGTTCCGATAGGTGTAAACTAGGGTTTTGACCTCCTTCGTCTGCGGGTCGTAAACGAGGATACCGCGGTGGCGCGATGTCAGATACAGCTTTCCGTTGTACCAGCGTGTGCCTTGCGGTTCGCAGGTCTGCCCAAGTTCAGGTGGCGGATTGCAGTTGAAGACTGGAACCAACTTCCCGTCAGAGGTCAGATAGGAAACCCACCCGCTGCCGATGGCTACGAACCATAGATTGCCTTCGGTATCGAACGCGCCGCCTTCGAGGAACTGACCCTGCGGCGTGTTGCTGACATCGGCAAACTTTTCCACCGGGCCAATGCCTGCCGGCAATGGCGGCAATCCCCATGGCTGGATCGGAGCCGGATTCTGCGCGCTGGCGGCACCGACTGGCCCGGCTATCGTCAGAAGCAGGCCGATTAGGAAAGTCCCCGTAACGGAGAGCTGAGTATTGCGCATCGACATCGGCATTTGTTTGCGACCTTTCCTCCCAATGGCCGCATGGTGCGGCTCTGGCGGCCTCGGTGCAACTCTGCCAAAGAACCAAGATCGACTGCTGTGGGCGATGGCAACTGAGCTGGCGAGTATTCAACAGTTGGCTTTTCGAGGTCAGCCCTGGCGCGCTGCCAATCGGCCACACCGCCTGGCCCTCCGTACCGGCCTGTAAGAAACGTCCTCTAGCGGACGACAAGCATGAACGTGAACGACGACTTCAACTTCTACATCGCCCGATGGGACCTCGTTCCGGAAGGTGATCCGATTGTGACGCGGTCGAGCCGGCTTCTGCCGGTGCGTCGGGATCGCCAGGGCGCCCTGCTCAAGATCGCCGTCGAACCAGAGGAAAAATGGGGCGCTGGCCTGATGATCTGGTGGAACGGGATCGGTGCCGCACGCGTGATTGAGCATGATGACGATGCTGTTCTGCTTGAACGCGCGCCAGGCCGTCGCTCTCTCGCCGACATGGCGTCGCACGGCAAGGATGACGAGGCGAGCCGCATTATCTGTGATGTCGTCGCAGGACTTCATGCGCCTCGCCATTCACCTCCACCGGAGCTGGTCCCGCTTGCCGATTGGTTTCGGGCGCTCGACCTCATGGCTTCGCGCGAAGGCGGCAGACTCGTCCGTTCCGCCGCAACTGCACGAATGCTGCTTGCCAATCCGCGTGAGGTCGTCCCGCTTCATGGCGATATTCACCATGGCAATATTCTCGATTTCGCAGAGCGAGGCTGGCTCGCCATCGATCCGAAACGGCTGGGGGGCGAACGCGGCTTCGACTACGCCAACCTGTTCTGCAATCCGGACCATGCCGTCGCCGCGGCTCCCGATCGCCTCGAGCGGCAGGCCAAGATAGTCGCGGAGGCGGCGCGACTGGAGCGCAGGCGTCTGTTGCAATGGATCGTCGCCTGGGCGGGTCTTTCAGCCGCATGGCTCATCGAGGACGGTGAGGACGATCGCGCTGCATCGACCATTCAGATCGCAGAAATTGCTGCGGCAGAAATCGATCGGAGCTGACGCGCCAAAACGTCGGCTTTACCGGGCGGTCGTGGCTTCGGGATGCCACGAAGAACGCCCCGGCAACCCGTCAAAACCTTCGTGCAGACGCGCTAGGTCTGGCGAATGACCGGTACTCCCCGGATCATCACCCGCATCACGAACACGCTGCTGGCGAGCCCCACGACAATGCTCGCGAACAGCAACGCGAAATACAGCGTCTCGCCGTCGTACCGAATCCCGAATGTGCTGCTGATCCACACGCCGATGACGTTGTGCACCAGGATGTACGGAACCATGTAGCTTGCGACGCCGATCGACACCCACCAGAAGCGGTTCCGCCCGCGGTCGCGCGCCCGGGTGAAGAACCGCACGATGACCCCAGCCACAACGACCCATCCCAGCATTTGGCTTCCGCCCTATACACCCCGCCATGGCGCCATACTGGCCGGTGTTCGCAGGCGGGACTACATTGCGCGACCTGGATGCAGCCCCGCCTGCCGGTACTCGGACCGCACAACCGGCCGCGGCTCAGTCAAGACGCGGATCTGTCAAGACGCGGATCCGTCAAGACATGGAGGTAAATTCCGATGTCCGCCGCAAGTGCCAATGCCGTGACGCCGGCGCGCCGACCGATCGAAGGCCCCTCCGCTTGGATGGCCGCGGATATGCGCGGCCGCGAGGCGGAGTGGAGCTACCGCCTGTCACCAATGGAAGTCGCCGAGATCGAAGCGGCGCTGCAATCGGTGCAGGCGCGAGGCCTCGACATCGCCGATATCCGCCGCCGGGATTTCCCGCTGCCGACACTCGGCCCGGTGCTCGACCGGCTGTGCGCCGAGGTGCTGGATGGCCGCGGCTTCGTTTTGTTGCGCGGCGTGCCGGTCGAGGATCGGCCGATTGCCGAGAGCGCCATCGCCTATTGGGGCATCGGCACGTATTTCGGCAGTGCGCGATCGCAGAATGCGCAGGGCCACCTGCTCGGACACGTCTACGATCTCGGCGGCAGCAGTGCGACCAATCCGCACCTGCGCACCTATGCGACGTCGGAACGCCAGAACTTCCACATCGATCGCTGCGACGTCGTCGCACTGCTGTGCCTGCGGCGCGCAATGTCGGGCGGGCTTTCGGCGATCGCCAGCTCGATGGCGGTGCACAACGTCATGCTGGCGCGCCGGCCCGACCTGCTGGAGCGATTGTACCAGCCGATCCCGCGCGATCGCCGCGGCGAAGTGCCGGAAGGCAAGGCGCCATATTACGACGCGCCGGTGTTCAACGAACATGCGGGCCAACTCTCGGTCTTGTATTCGCGCCTGCATATCGGTTCGTCGCAGCGCTTCCCCGAGGCGCGGCGGCTGGCGCCCGAGGATATCGAAGCGCTCGACATGCTGGGCGAACTGGCAGGCGATCCGGAATTGCGCCTCGACATGGCGTTCATGCCGGGCGACATCCAGTTCCTGCACAACCACACCATCCTGCACGCCCGCACCGGCTACCAGGACTGGCCCGAAGCCGACCGCAAGCGGCATCTGCTGCGCCTGTGGCTCGCCCCACCCGGCGCGCGACCTCTGCCGCCGGTGTTCGCCGAATGCTACGGCGACATCACGCCGGGCGATCGTGGCGGCATCATCTGTTCGGGGACGCGCCTGCACGCACCGCTTGCGCCGGCGTGAGCATGCCAGGCTGGACGGCGCTTGCCGGCTGATCCGGCGCCGTCAGTGTCGCGGGGGAAGGAGACGGGATGGAAAAGGATCGGCTGGTTGCCTTCAGCGATGGCGTGATCGCCGTCATCATCACCATCATGGTGCTCGATCTGAAGGCGCCGCATGGCGCCGACCTCGCCGCATTGATGGAGACCATGCCGGTCTTCCTCGGTTACATCCTGAGCTTCGTCTACGTGGCGATCTACTGGAACAACCATCACCACTTTTTCCACCTGGTGCACGGTGTCAATGGCCTGCTGCTGTGGGCGAACCTGCATCTGTTGTTCTGGCTCTCGCTGGTTCCCTTCACCACGGGCTGGATGGGCGACCACCCTGCATCGCCGATACCGACCGCGGTCTACGGTGTGACACTGCTGATGCCGGCGATCGCATGGTTCATCATGCAGACGGTGATCATCCGGGCCCAGGGTCGCACTTCAGTACTGGCCGAAGCGCTCGGCCGCGACCTCAAGGGCAGGATCTCACCCCTGCTCTACGCGGCCGCCATCCTGCTGGCGTTTGTTGACACGCTGATCTCCGACGCGATCTATGTGCTGGTCGCCCTGATGTGGCTGGTTCCCGACCGACGCATGGAACGCGCGATCATACGGACACGCCGTGGTTTTGGGGACTGAACGCGAAACAATGGAGGAAGCCCGAAGATGTCGATAACCGCGGACCTGCTCACCACCACCCTCGCCGCGCTCGCCTTCGTCCCCTGTGCGACCGCACCCGCCGCGCCGCCATCGGCATCGCAGCCCCGCCGCCGCGAAACCGTCATCAACGGCAAACGCATCAAGACCATCGACGTCCACGCCCATTGCATCGTCCCGGCCGCCGCCGCGGTGATCAACCATCCGCTCGAAGCGCCGGGCCTGCTGATGCACGACACCAGCACGCGCATCGCGGCGATGGACGCGCAGGGCATCGACGTCGAGGCGCTGAGCATCAACCCGTATTGGTACCGCGCCGATCGCGATGCCGCGGCAAAATTGATCAAAGTGCAGAACGAGACGCTGGTGGAATTCTGCGCTGCCAGCCCCGACCGCTTCGTCGCTTTCGCGACCGCCGCGTTGCAGCATCCGGACCTTGCCGCCGAACAGGTCGAATACGCGGTGAAGCAGCTCGGGTTCCGTGGCGTCGGCGTCGGCGGCAGCGTTGCCGGCGAGGAACTCGCCAATCCGCGCTTCCATCCGTTCTGGGCCAAGTGCGAGGAACTCGGCGTACTGGTGTTCATGCATCCTCTCGGCACCCGCGAACTGGAACCCTCCGGCCGGCTCAACGGCAGCGGCCTGCTGACCAACACCATCGGCAATCCGCTGGAGACCACCATCGCGCTGTCGCACCTGATCTTCGAGGGCACGCTGGACCGCTTCCCTGGCCTGAAGATCTGCGCCGCGCACGGCGGCGGCTTCTTGCCGTCCTACGCCAACCGCTCGGACGCGGTGATCCGCTGCTTCCCAAACCGCGTCGGCCCGTTGCCGAAGAAGAACCCCACCGCGTATCTGCGCGACGGCCAGTTGTTCTTCGACACCATCGTGTTTACGCCCGAGGCGCTGCGCCACCTGATCGCGGAGAGCGGACCAGGCCAGATCATGATCGGCACCGACTACCCGTTCCCGTGGACCAGCACCGAGGTCGATCTCGTGCTCAACACGCCGGGGCTGACCGACGATGAGCGGATCGCCATCCTCGGCGGCACTGCGGCGCGGCTACTCGGCATCGCCGGCTGAGGCGGGGTTATCGTCGCTACCTCGGCCGTGCCGTCGTCATGACGGGCGACGTGCGCCGTTCCCCGTCATGGCCGGGACACGCCCGGCCATGACGGCAATGTGCCGCATTCATCATCTCGCCATTTTTCCATCGCCGCTGCCGGTCAACGTGACACTGAGACGCGGCCGGGACACTACGCAGCGTGCGGCTCGCGTTGCAGCAGCGCGAGCAGTGCCGCGCCGGCCAGTATCGCACCCGACAACAGCAACCCTCCCGCCACGCCGTAGCTGTGATCCGACACCTCGCCGCTCAGCCACGGCCCGACGCACTGGCCGACCGCGAACCCAGTGGTGAGTACGGCAATGGCGGCGGTCCAGGCCGCCGGCGACGCCGCCTTGCGCGCGAACGCCGTCACCGAGGTCGGCACGATCAGGAACGAACCGCCGAACAGCACGGCCGATGCATACGCCGCCTCGCGCGTCGGCAGCAGCACCGGCAGGGTCGCGCCCAGCGTCACCACGGCATTGGCCGCCGCCACGCCGCGCCCGCCGGACATGCGCGCCAGCAAAGGCCCCCACACGATCCCGGCGCCGGTCGCGGCAATGCCGGCGCAGCCCCAGAACAGCGTGACCTCGCCTGGGTCGAAGCCGAGGCTGGTACGCAGATAGGCAACGATGAATGTCGTGTAGGCGATGTAGCCGGCGCCGAACAGCACATAGCTCGCCAGCACCGCGCGCATTCCGCGCGTCGCGCGTGCGGTGATTGCCGGCGGCCGCCAGACACCATGCACCGCCATCGCCGGTGCACGGGCCAATGCCGGCAGTGCCGCCGCGGCGCCGAGGAGCCCGAGCGCTCCCAGCGCGAACCAGCCGCTGCGCCAGCCGATCGAGGCCACCAGCGCCGGCACGGCGAATGCCGAGACAACCATGCCGAATCCGGCGCCGCCGAAATATACCCCGAGCGCCAGTGTCGGCCGTCCGCGGCCGCCGCCGCCCGCGGCAGATGCCAGCGCGCCGCCGGTGACCAGCGACAACGCGCCGGCCGCCCCAGCCACCACGCGCAGCAGCGCCAGCAGCGTGATGTCGGTGGCGAGCCCGGTCGCCAGCAGCGACAATGCGGTCAGCAGCACGCCTGCCAGGAAGCCGCGCTTGTCGCCGACGCGTGCGGCAACCGGGGCCGCGGCCAGCGCGCCGATGAGGTAGCCTGCCGCGTTGGCGGTGTTCATCGCGCCCGCCGTCGCGTAGCTCCAGCCAAGCTCGGTGCGCATCGCCGGCAGCAGCAACGCGTAGGCGAAGCGTCCGAGGCCCAGGCCGACCGCCGGTCCCATCGCCAGGCCGGCGACGATGCCGAGATGCGTCACCTCGGCGGACCGCGCCGCCACCGCGATCGGCTCAGCCATCGGCCGCGACCAGATGCGGGATGTGGCTGTTGCAGTTGGTGTCCCAGGCTTCGACGCGCATCCGGATCACCCGCTCGACCCGCGCCTTGTAGTCGGAATCGCGCACCTGCTCGAGCAGCGCTGGATTGTCGTCGATCGCCTCGCCCCGCCCCCAGATCTTCAGCCGCGTGCGCGCCGCATAGTCCATCAGCAGCAGGAACATCCGGTCGTTCTCCGCCAGGTTGCCGACGGTGATGTATTGCCGGTTGCCGCTGAAGTCGGCGAAGGCCAGTTCGGTCGGGCTGAGCACCTTGATGAACCCGGGCGGACCGCCGCGGTGCTGCAGATGCGGCCAGCCGTCGCGGCTGGCCGTGCCGATGATGATGCTGTTGGCGCGGCGCAAGCGGTCCTGCATCTCGTCCGACAGGCTGGCGCGGTCTGGCTCGCGCGCCGCGACCCGCTCGTTCTGCTCGCGCGAGCCAAGCCGGCTCTGGACGGCGCGCACCGAGGGCGTGAAGGCCAGGGTGGTGAAGACGCGGGTCATCGCTGCGACATCCCGGTTGCTGTCAGTCGCTGTGACATAGGCCGCATCCCCGTGCCGTGGTAACGATGATTTCTCACACGATCGGTGAACCTGGCTCACAGCACATGCCGCCACGGCTGCCACCTTTGCACACCCTGCGCACCTTCGAGGCTGCCGCGCGGCAGCTCAACTTCAGCCGCGCCGCCGATGAACTGAACCTGACGCATGGCGCGATCAGCCACCAGATGAAAGCGCTGGAGCGCGACCTCGGCGTGGCCCTGTTCGAGCGGCGCAGCCGCGGCGTGGCGCTGACCGAAGCTGGACGGCAGCTTGCCGCCTCGGTGCGCGAGGGGCTGGACCGCATCGCCCGCGGCGTGGCTGAGTTGCGCGCACATCCCGCGCGCAGCCTGACGGTCAGCGTGCTGCCGGCGTTCGCCACGCATTGGCTGATCCCGCGCCTGGCGGATTTCAACCGGCGGCATCCGGACATCGATATCAACGTGCGGGCCGGCCAGGCGCTGGTGGATTTCGCCACCGACGATGTCGATCTGGCGGTGCGTTACGGCGATGGGCAATGGCCGAACCTGGTGGCGGAGCAACTGGCGCACGAGGATGTCTTTCCGGTGTGCAGCCCGCGCTTTGCCGGCGGAAGGCTGCCACGGAGCTTGCCCGAGCTTGCCGGGGCGACGCTGCTGCACACGCCTTTGCAGCCGTGGGACGAATGGTTCCGCGCGCTGGGCGCGAACGTCGTGCTGTCGCGCCGCGGCATGACATTCAGCGAGACCGACCTGCTGCTGAGCGCCGCGATCGACGGACTTGGCATCGCGCTGTCGCGCCGTGTGCTGGCGCAGCCGGAACTGGATGCCGGGCGCCTGGTGCGACCGGTGAAGTTCAGCGTGCGCGCCCAGCGGTCTTACTTCATCGTCTACCCCGACAGCATCGAGCCGTCGCCGCGCCTGCTGGTGTTCCGCGACTGGCTGCTGGAGCAGGCAAAGGCCACCATCGGTGCGCCTCGTTCGACGCAAAGGAGCCACCATGCCGCGCGCAAGACTGCGTGACCTTGGGATCGTCACCGGCACGTTGCCCACCGGACCGTGGAACGCGATCACCGATGTGTCCGGCGTGCGCGTCGGCTTCACCACGCTGATCCGCGACGAACCGTCGGTGGTGCGTACCGGCGTCACCGCGATCTGGCCACGCGGATCGGAACTCTGGACCGATGCGGTGTTTGCCGGCATCCACTCGTTCAACGGCAACGGCGAGATGACCGGCTGGGCATGGATCGCCGAACAGGGGCTGCTCGCCTCGCCGATCTGCATCACCAACACGTATTCCGTCGGCACGGTGCGCGATGCCGTCTGCGCATTGGCGGTGCGCGACCGTGTGCCGCAGCCATGGCTGCTGCCGGTGGTCGCCGAGACCTATGACGGCTGGTTGAGCGACGCCCCCAGCTTCCCGATCACCGCCGAACACGCGATCGCCGCGCTGGATCAAGCGGCGTCGGGGCCGGTGGCAGAGGGCAATGTCGGCGGCGGCACCGGCATGATCTGCCACCAGTTCAAGGGCGGCACCGGCACGGCATCGCGCGTGGTGCAGGCCGGCGGGGAACGCTGCACCGTCGGCGCGCTGGTGCAGGCGAACTACGGCAGCCGCGAGATGCTGCGCATCGACGGCGTGCCGGTGGGGCGCGAAATCGGCTTCGACAGCGTGGCATCGCCGTGGAACGCCGGTTCCATCATCGTGGTGCTGGCCACCGACGCGCCATTGCTGCCGATTCAGTGCCAGCGGCTGGCGCGGCGCGCCACGACCGGCCTGTCCTGGGTCGGAGGCATCGGGTTCAATGGCAGCGGCGACATCTTCCTGGCGTTCGCCACCGGCAACCATGTCCGGCAGGGCGAGGCGGTCAGCACGCTGCGCATGCTGTCACCCGACAGCATGAACCCGCTGTTCCAGGCCGCGGCCGAAGCAACCGAGGAAGCCATCCTCAACGCCCTGACGTCAGCCGAGACGATGACCGGTCGCGATGGCCACACGGCGCACGCGCTGCCGCTCGACCGGCTGATGGCGGTGATGCGCCGCTACCGGCCCGGCGGGTCGTAGCCTGGCGGCGGAATGCGCTGCGCTCTCCGCCACCGAACACAGCCGCTCAGTACACCTCGAAATACCGCGCGCAGAGTTCGTTCACCGCCCATTCGGCCACGTGGTGCACTTCCGAACGCTTGTGCCGCAGATAGGCCTCGAGGAACACCGGACCGAACCAGCCCGCCACCGGCTTGCTGGCCGCCATCTCATCGAGCGCGCGGGCCAGCGAATGCGGCAGCGCTTCGGCGCGATCGGCGGATGGCGGCAGGCCCAGCTTGCGGCGCAGCCCATCGGCGCCGGCGAAGATCACCGCGCCCAGCGCCAGATACGGGCTGGCGGCGCCGTCGGACACGCGGAACTCGAGGTTGAACTGGCGTGCGGTGTCGGCCGGACTGTCGGCGGCGAACACCGGACAGACCCGCAGCGCGCCGCCGCGGTCCTGCTGCACGATGTCGATCGCGGTGGGCGCCCAGCGGTTCGGCGTCAGGCGCAGATACGACACCGGCGATGGTGCCGTGATGGCGCAGATCGCCGGCAGATGCGCCAGCACGCCGGCGGAGAAATGCTGCGCGGCCATGCTGAGGCCCATCGGGCCGGCAGCGGCATAGGTCACCGGCGCGCCCGACGCATCCTGCAGGCTCATGTGGATGTGCACGCCGTTGCCGACACCGGACGCCTCGGGCATTGGCGAGAACGAGACACGATGGTCGAGCCGATGCGCGGTCGCGCGTGCCATCTCGCGCGTGACGACGGCATGGTCGGCGGCGGTCAGTGCATGCGCCGGAGCGACCGTCACCTCGAACTGGCGCGCGCCGTATTCGGCGAGGAAGGAGTCGGGCACCACGCCGGCGGCACGCATCGCCGCGACGAAGCTTTCCCCGAAGGTTCCCTGGCGGCGGAACGCACCCAGGCTGTAGGAGTCGCCGTCGCGCTGCTGGTTGCCGGTGTAGACGAACTCCTGCTCGAACGCGGCGATCAGTTGGAGGCCGGACGCCGCATGCAGTTCGGCGACGGCGCGGCGCAGGAACTCGCGCGGGCAGCACTCCCATGGCGAACCATCGGTGTTGCGGATGTCGCCGAGGAAGAAGTGCTCCGGCGCCGAGTTGTCGGCGAAATCGACGCGCACTTCGGCGGCGGGATCGGGCACGATCATCAGGTCGCCGGCGGTGCCGAACGGCGTGTCGAGGATCGGGCCGAATGCCGTCTGCATCAGGTTGGAATGCGTCCAGCCAACGCCCTTGCGCCGCCGCGCATCGATTTCCCGCGCGGGAAAGCCCTTGCCGCGGACGTGGCCGGCAATATCGCAGGTGCCAACGAAGACCAGTTCCTCGCGCAGCATGGTGCTCTCCTTTTGCCTGCCAGGCTGAAGCGTCGCCGTGGCAATGCGGGGTTTCGGTGTTTGTGCGCTTGCGCCTCGGCCGCGCAGGATGCACGTTGACGCGATCGCCGGTCTACCGTGCGATTCTGCCGAAGTTCCCGCCGCCCCAGAGGATTCCCATGATCAAACGTTCGCTTGGCCTTGCTGCCTGCCTGACCGTGGCTGTTGGTCTTGCCGGTTGTGCGTCGAACCCACCCCCGCCTCCGCCGCCACCCGCGCCTGCACCCGTCGCCGCTCCGGCACCGCCGCCACCGCCGGCCATGCCGTCCGGCCTGACGCAGGCGCAGCAGCGCGTCGCGAGGATCCAGATGGCGTTGAACGCCAACGGCGCTCAGCTCCAGGTGGACGGCAAGATGGGGTCGGCGACACACGCCGCCCTGAAGTCATACCAGAGCGCGCACAATCTGAAGCCGACCGGCCAGCCGGATAGCGCGACCATGAAGGCCCTCGGGGGCTGATGCACCCCGCCACGCTGCGCTGATTGTCAGCGCAGCGTGGCGCCGGTTGCCTTGGTCACCGCGGCGACCACTTTCTGCGACGCCGCCTCTATTTCTGCATCTGTGAGCGTGCGCTCGCGCGGCTGCAGCACCACCTCGATCGCCAGCGACTGCTTGCCCGGCGGCAACGCGCTGTCCTGGTAGACGTCGAACAGCGACACCGCGGCAATCAATGCTCGATCGGCACCCTTCGCGGCGCGCAGGACAGCGTCCGCGGTGACCGTGCTGTCCACCAGGAAGGCGAAGTCGCGACGGATCGCCTGGAACGGCGGCAGGTCGGGCGGCTGCCTGCGGCGACGCTTCGGATCGCCGACGGCGTCGAGGTCGAGTTCGAAGACGGCGACCGGTCCGGCGAGGTCGAGCGCTGCCAGCACGCGCGGATGCAGTTCGCCGAAGCGTCCGAGCACGGTCTTCGGACCTTGCCGCACTGTCGCGGATCGGCCCGGGTGGTAGAAGCCGGGGGCATCCTGCGTCAGCAGCAGTCCGTCCAGCGGCACGCCGATTGCGGCCATTGCGGACCACAGGTCGGCCTTGACGTCCATCGCATCGACCGGCCGCGACGGCACCAGCCAGTTGCGCGGCGTCGCACCGGTGCGCAGGCCGGCGGCGACCAGACGCTGCCCGTCCGGCGCAGCTTCGGCGAATTCCGGCCCGACCTCGAACAGCGCGACATCGGGATAGCCACGCGCGGCATTGCGTTTGGCCGCGAGCGCAAGAGTGGCGATCGGCGTCGGGCGAAGCTGGTCGAGATCGGCGGCGATCGGGTTGGTCAGGCGCAGCGCCGCCGGCGTATCGCCGAACAACGCCGCCTCGCCGGCGGACATGAAGCTGAAGGTGACGCACTCCGCCAGGCCTTGCGCGGCGAGGGTACGGCGCGCCAGTGCGACGCGGTCCTGCCGCGGGGTGAGCGTGGCGAGCGGCACCGGAGCCACACGCGGCAGCGACACCGGCGGCACTGCGTCGAGGCCGCGCAGGCGCAGCACTTCCTCGACCAGGTCGCATTCCGGTTCGATCTCCGCGCAGCCTTCGGCTGCCTTGGCCGCGACGGCGGGGTTCAATGTTTCCGATTGTTCCAATGCAATGCTGGCGGCGACGTCGTTGCGCCAAGGCGGCACAGCGACGGTGACGTGCGCCGCGTCGCGGCTCTGCACGGCGAAGCCCAGGCGCTCGAGCGACGCCACGGCTTCGTCCGAACCAATGTCGGAGCCGCCGAGACCGGCGATGCGTTCGAAACGCAGCGACGCGGTGCGCTGCCAGTTCGGCGGTGTGCCGGCTTCCGTCACTTCGCCCGGCTCGCCGCCGCACAGCTCCAGCACCATTGCCGTGGCGGCTTCCATCGCGTCGGGCATCAGCGCCGGATCGATGCCGCGTTCGAACCGCTGGCGCGCGTCGGATACGATCTGGTGGCGCCGTCCGGTCAGCGCGACGCGGATCGGATCGAACAGCGCGCATTCGATGAACACCGACGTCGTGGTTTCGTCGCTGCCGGTGGCCTCGCCGCCGATGACGCCTGCCATCGATTGCACGCCGGCCGCATCGGCGATCGCGCAGTCCTCCGGCGTGACGGTGTAGTCCTTGCCGTTCAGCGCGCGGAAGGTCTCGCCGCGACCGGGGCGCAATGTCAGCACGTCGCCGGTGAGCTTCGCCACGTCGAACACGTGCAGCGGCCGGCCGAGGTCGATGGTGAAGAAGTTCGTCACATCGACCAGCGCATTGATCGGCCGCAGACCGATCGAGGTGAGCCGGTCCTGCAGCCATTGCGGGCTGGGGCCGTTGCGCAGGTTGCGGATGGTGCGGCCGAGGATCCACGGGCACGCCTCGGGCCAGTCGATCCGCCAGTGCGGGCCGCCGCGAAATTCCGGCGCGACCTTCGCGGGCTGCCACGGCTTCAGCGTGCCGATGCCGGCGGCCGCCAGGTCGCGGGCGATGCCACGGACCGAAAAGCAGTCGCCGCGGTTCGGGGTCACGCTGACATCGATCACCGGATCGTCCAGCCGGGCCCATGCCGCGTAGGGCACACCGACCGGCGCATCCTCCGGCAAATCGACGATGCCGGTGTGGTCGTCGCCGAGGCCCATCTCGCGCATCGACAGCAGCATGCCCGCGCTGCGTGCGCCGCGGATCTCGCCGACCTTCAGGGTGATGCCGGTGCCGGGGATGAAGCTGCCGGGGGCGGCGAAAACGCCCTTCATGCCGGTGCGCGCATTCGGTGCGCCGCAGACCACGGTGACGATACCGTCGCCGGTATCGACCGTGCAGACCCGCAGCCGATCGGCGTTCGGGTGCTGCACCGCCTCGACCACGCGCGCGATGCGGAACGC
Source organism: Acetobacteraceae bacterium (assembly GCA_036265005.1). Lineage (GTDB taxonomy): Bacteria > Pseudomonadota > Alphaproteobacteria > Acetobacterales > Acetobacteraceae > JAMXLO01. The sequence continues at coordinate 14,496 of DATAPW010000100.1, forward strand.
CGCCAGCGCGGCTCCGCGATCCTCGACGTCTTCCAGTTCCAGGCCGATGCGGGTCAGCGTGTCGGTGATCTCGGACAACGTCGCGTCGGTCTGCAGGTGGGTCTTCAGCCAGGAGAGGGTGAACTTCATGGCGCCGCTGCCGCCCATGTGTCATGGCCGGGCGCGACCCGGCCATCCACGGTTTGGGTCCGACGCGCGGTGAAGGAAGACGTGGATGGCCGGACCACGCCCGACCATGACGGTACGGCGCACGGCGTGGCCACGACGATTGGCGGGGCGTCGAGCATGATCCTAAACCCCCTCGTGCAGCATGGTGGGCGCGAGGGGCGAAAAGCCGTAATGGCGCAACCAACGAATATCGGACTCGAAGAACGGCCGCAGGTCGGGGATGCCGTGCTTCAGCATGGCGATGCGCTCGACGCCCATGCCCCAGGCGAAGCCCTGCCACTCGCGCGGATCGATACCGCAGTTCGCCAGCACGCGCGGATGCACCATGCCGCTGCCGAGGATCTCCAGCCAGTCACCGCCCTTGCCCAGCTCACCGGTCTTGCGGTTCCAGCCGATGTCCACCTCCATGGAAGGCTCGGTGAATGGGAAGTAGCTGGAGCGGAACCGCACCGGCAGGTCGGCAATGCCGAAGAACGTGCGCAGGAAGTCGATCAGCGTACCCTTCAGGTGGCCAAGGTTCAGGTCGCGATCGAGGATCAGGCCCTCGCACTGGTGGAACATCGGCGAGTGCGTCGCATCGTGGTCGGCGCGATAGGTGCGGCCGATGACGATGACGCGGATCGGCGGCGGCTGCGTCAGCATGGTGCGGATCTGCACGGGGGAGGTCTGCGTGCGCAGCACCGGCGGCGGCTTGTTGCCCTGCGCCGGCAGGTAGAACGTGTCGTGGTCGGCACGCGCCGGATGATGTGCCGGAATGTTCAGCGCGCCGAAATTCATCCAGTCGGATTCGACGTCGGGCCCCTCGGCAATGGTGCAGCCCATGGCGCCGAAGATCGCCGCGATCTCTTCCATGGTGCGGCTGATCGGATGGATCAGGCCGGTCTCGCGCGGACGCGGCGGCAGGGTGGGATCCAGCCGTTCGGCGGCCAGTCGGGCATCCAGTTCGGCGTCGTCCAGCGCCGATCGACGAGCCTCGATCAGCCCGGTGAGCGCATCCTTGAGCTGGTTCAGCGCGGCCCCGCGTTCACGGCGCTGCTCGGGCGGCGCCTTGCCGAGATCGCGCAGCAGGGCGGTCAGCTTTCCGTTGCGGCCGAGCGTGGCGACACGGACGGCGTCCCAGGCGCGCAGGTCGCCGGCGGCGGCCAGCGCGGCCTCGGTTTCGGCTTTCAGGGTTTGCAGGTCGTCGGTCATGACGGTTGGCGCATGGAGGCAATGGCCCTCTACGCTATCCGTCATGGCCGGGCCTGTCCCGGCCATCCGTCGCGATACCGGTGGTGGCACGGATGGCCGGGACAGGCCCGGCCATGACGGGGGTTGGTTGGCCCGCGGAGCAGGCTACAGCGCGGCCTGCACCTTCCTGACGATTTCCGCGAACGACGCGGCATCGTCGTAGGCGATGGCGGCCAGCACCTTGCGATCCATCTCGATCCCGGCCTTCTTCAGCCCGGCGATAAATCGGCTGTAGGTCAGGCCGTGCTCGCGCACCGCCGCGTTGATCCGCTGGATCCACAGGCCGCGGAAGTCGCGCTTCTTGTTGCGGCGGTCGCGGTAGGCGTATTGCAGCGACTTCTCCAGCCGCTCCTTCGCCGCGCGATAGGTGGTGGAGGTGCGCCCGCGAAAACCCTTCGACTGCTCGAGGACCTTTTTGTGGCGGGCATGGGTGGTGGTGCCCCGTTTGACGCGTGCCATGTGCCTGCTCCCTCAATCCAGCCCGTAAGGGGCCCACTGCTTCACAGTGCGCGCATCCATGTCGGTGAGCGTCTGCATGCGGCGGTTGCTGCGCTTGGCCTTCTGGGTGCGGGCGGACAGCATGTGGCGTTTCATGCCGGGGCCGGCCTTCACCTTCCCGGTCGCCGTGATCTTGAATCGCTTCTTGACCGACGACTTGGTCTTCATCTTGGGCATTTTGGTCTCCTTTCCTGCGGCGGCCTGCAAAGAACGCAGGCGGTCGCGGCCGGGCATGCCCATTCCAGGCCCGGACGCGCGATCAGGGGCGGGTGTATAGCGGCGGGGGCGGGGGGAGGCAAGGATGCCGCCATCGTGGGCAAAGCCCGATCGGAATAGCGCCTCCTGGCGGGTGGACCACCGGCGGCGTCGGTCGCAATAATATCCGTAACCGGTCAGTTCAGGCGAGGGTCGGGGCTACCCTCCATTGGCCGCCGGAAGACGACCTCGCCCTTGGCAATCCGACCTGTTTCGACCCATCCATTCAGCCGGTAGAATCGGTCGGCACGCGTGCCCGGTTCCGTGCTCAACGTCGCCGTTGCAAAACCGGCGACGCGCACCGTCTCGCACGCAAGCGCCAGCAGGGCGCGGCCTATGCCACGGCCTTCATCGGCCGGATCAACGAACAAAGCCCAGATCGATCCGTCGCGCGGATCGCGCGCAGAGAAGCCCCTTATCTGGCCGTCCTCCACCCATACCCATATTTCCGCCCGGTCGATGAACGCAGCGCAATCGGCGGCCGTCACGGATGCGGGGTCTCGCAATCGGTTCTCGTGGACGCCGTGGCGGATTTCCATGAGCCGTGGAATATCGTCGTGAGTGGCCTTCCGGGTGCCTGGGGTCTGATCCATGGCGTGTTCCTGTGCCGACCGGGACGGAGACTCTCAATAAACCCCAGGAACCAGCCGCGACGTGCGGTTGCGGTAGGCGTCGTATTCGTCGCCGAACTCAGACAGCAGCAGCGCCTCCTCCGCGCGCATCCGCGCCACCAGCGGCGGGATCGTCAGCGCCGTGAGCAGGACGCCGACGCCGGAGCGGAACGCAAGCCCCCACCCCAGCGAGTTGACCAGCAATCCGAGATAACTGGGATTGCGGATGACGCGATAAATGCCCGTGGTGACCAGCGTATGCCCGGGCTGGATGGCGACCAGGCCGCTGAACCGCCGCCCCAGCACGAACACCGGCCATATCCGCAGCACGCCGCCGGCGACGAACAGCGCCACACCGGTCCAGCGCATGGCCTCGCCGTCGAGCATCCAGAATCCCTTGCGATCCGTGTAGGCCGGCAGGAACGCGCCCAGCAGGCCGAGTACCGAGAATGCGACCAGGACCCAGCGGTTCCCACGATCCTCGCGCTCGCCGGAGCTCAGGTTGCCGCTGGTGAACAACGCCACCACGATCATCGCAAGGACGGCGATCGCCAGCACGGTCAGCGCCGGTTGGGAGAAGAAGGCGGCAAACCCGCCCCGGCCCAGGATGGCGAGCCAGAGATAGGCAAGGCTCGCCAGGACGGTGATCGACGCTGTTCTGAGTTTGGGCGTCATGGCTGTCTCGCTCGGACGACGGAAGCACCGCACAGCTACACCCACCACCGGCCGGCTGGCGAGCGACGCAACGGGTTGCCAATGAATTGAACATCGTGGCGCGACTTTCCAATCGCGCCACACCCTTGCAGTCCCGCAAGGTTCCGGCTGGCATTCCCGCCGAAGCCATCCAATCCCGTCGCAGGGCAATGCCGCACCACCAGGAACCGGAGCCGACACGATGTGCCGAACCAGCCTGTCCCGATCAGCCGCCGGGATCCTGCTGTGTATCCTCACCCTGCTGCCGATCGCGCCGGCTGCCGCACAGGGTGCCACCGGACAGGGCACCGCCGACGAACGCCGCATCGCGCTGGTGGTGGGCAATTTCGGCTACGACCACGTGCCCCGGCTGACCAATTCTGGCAACGACGCCACGCTGATCGCCGCCACCCTGCGGCAACTCGGCTTTACCCTGGTCGGCAACGCCGCGCAGCAGAACGTCGACAAGGCGCACTTCGATCGGCTGGTGCAGGATTTCGGGCGCGCCATCCAGGGCGCCGACGTGGCGCTGTTCTATTACGCCGGCCACGGCATGCAGGTTGACGGCAACAACTGGCTGGTGCCGACGGATGCCAATCCGACCCGGCCGCAGGACCTGGAATTCCAGATGGTCAACGCGGACCTCGTGCTGAAGCAGATGGACGGCGCGGGCACCCGGCTGAACCTGGTGATCCTCGATGCCTGCCGGAACAATCCGTTCACCACGCTCGGGTCGCGCGCGGTGCAGAGCGGCCTGGCGCAGATGCGCGCGCCGGAAGGCACGATGATATCGTTCGCAACGCAACCGGGGAACGTCGCGACGGATGGCAGCGGTGCCAACGGCCCTTATGCAACCGCCCTGGCCGCATCGATGCGCCAGCCGGGATTGGACATCTTTCGCGTGTTCAACCGCGTCGGCCTCACCGTGAAGCACGACACCGACGGTGCGCAGTTGCCCTGGGTGTCCAGCTCGCCGATCGATGGCGAGTTCTATTTCGCGCAGACCGAAGCAGCACCCGACGCCATCGCCACGACGGGGATCGATGCGATACCGGCCAACCCGATCAGCCCACAGAGTGGCGCGCGCACCACGTCACCGACCACCGCTGCACCGCCGCCTGGCACCGCGCCGCAGTCGGCAACTGCAAGACCATCGGCCAGTCCCGCTGCGCCTCCCGCGACGACATCGGCGGACGCTGCCCCTGCGGCCCCGCACGACGCAGCGAACCGCCTGGGCGAATTGCAGGGACTGGCCGAGAGCGGGAATGCCGATGCGCAGATCGATCTCGGGCTCGCTTATGTCAAGGGCGATGGCGTGACGAAGGACGATGCGGTCGCGCGCCACTGGTTCGAGCTCGCTGCTGCGCAAGGAGCGGCAAAGGCGCAGTACCTGACAGGCGCGATGCTCGAACGCGGACGCGGCGGTCCACGCAGCTATGCCGATGCGCTGCAATGGTACCACCGCGCGGCGGACCAGAACTATGCGCCGGCCGAAGCTGCCATGGGACGCTTCTATGGCCGCGGTCTCGGCGTGGAGCAGGATCCTAGGCAACGCACCGACTGGTTTCGCCGCGCCGCGGATCACGGCAATCCCCTCGCCCAATGGGTACTCGGCAATTTCTATCAATCCGGCAATGGCGTGGAGAAGAACATGCCCGTCGCCGTGTCCTGGTACGAACGCGCCGCCACACACGGCTTCGCGCTTGCGCAGGTCCGGCTCGGCATCATCTACGAGCACGGCAACGGGGTGCGCCAGGACTATGCCCAGGCGCTGCATTGGTTCCGCCTGGCGGCGGATGCGGGCAACGCGGCAGGCCTCAACAACCTCGGCACATTCTATCGGCACGGCTACGCGGTGCCGCTGGATTACGCCCAGGCGATGGCGTTGTTTCACCAGGCGGCCGACAAGGGCAACGCCACGGCGGAGTACAACATAGGGCTGATGTATGCCGATGGGCAGGGCGTGAAGGTGGACAAGCAGCAGGCACGCGAGTGGTTCGAGAAGGCCGCCGCAGCGGGCAATGAACCGGCGATTGCCCGGCTGGCCCGCGTCGATTCCGGGTGCAGTCCCGGCGCCAGGCCGATTGGACCACCGCGTCCGCCCGGCGATCGAATGGGGCATCCGCATCCCGGGAGTTGCTAGCATGCGTGCGCCCCGCCGCTCGGACGACGGCGGCGCGCGGCGGGCCGCTTGAGCCGGCGCTATCGGACACCATGTAATTCAGCCATGCTGCGACAACAGCCTTCGCACAGGGGTCAGAAACATGGACCAGCAAAGCACAACCATCTCCGAACTGGCGGGCGTAGAGGCTGACCTTGTCTACATCGCCCCGATGACAGAAAGGGCGCACAGCTACACCTACGATCCACCGCCCGGCGTGGCGCGCAGCAATACCGTCAACGCGCCGCATCGCGTCATGGTGCACAATGCGCGGCCTCTGGCGCGCGACCTGTCGCTTGACCGCGAAGGATTTGAACTGCTCGACCATCGCAGCGCGGTCCAGGATTTCTACGACGAGGAGGAACTGCTTCGCGTGTGCTATCCTGAGGCGGAGCGTCTGGTCGCCGAAGCCACCGGCGCGTCGCGCGTCGTCATCTTCGACCATACGATCCGCCGCCGCCAATGGGGTGCCGAGGATCGCGCCGCCGGGATGCCGCGCCAGCCGGCGACGCGCGTGCACAACGACTACACCGAGCGTTCCGCGCCACAGCGCATCCGCGAGCTGATGGGCGACGAAGCGGAAGACCTGCTGCGCCGGCGCTACGAGTTCATCAATGTGTGGCGGCCGATCCGCGGGCCGCTGCGTGATGCTCCGCTGGCGATGTGCGATGCCCGTACGGTGTCGCCCGGCGATCTCGTTCCGTCGGACCTGATCTACCGGGACAGGACCGGCGAGATTCTCCTCGTGCAGCACAATCCCAAACAGCGCTGGTACTATGTGCCGGCCATGCGGGCCGACGAGGTGCTGCTGCTGAAGTGCTACGATTCGGCGCGTGACGGCCGCGCGGTATTGTCGCCGCATGGTGCGTTCGAGGACCCGACGACGCCCCCCGACGTGTTGCCGCGCGAGAGCATCGAACTTCGCACCATCGCATTTCATTCGGCCTGATCGATGCGCGGACTGGACGGCAAGCGGGTGATCCTGACCGGCGGCGCGAGCGGTATCGGCCGCGCCGCCGCCCTGCGCCTGGCGTCGGAAGGCTGCGTGCTGGGGATCTTCGATCTCGATCAGGGCGGCGCGCAGGCGACGGCGAGGCAATGCGCACAGGCAGCGGCCTTCCATGTCGATATCACCGATCGCGCACAGATCGCCGAAGCCGTTGCATCGTTCGAGGCGACGTTCGGGCCGGTGCAGGGGCTGGCGAACGTCGCGGGGTGGGACACCCCGGTGAACTTCCTCGATACCGACCGCGCCCTCTGGGACAAGATCATCCAGATCAACCTTTACGGTCCGTTGAATATGCACCACGTCGTCGCGCGCGGCATGGCAGAACGCGGCTTCGGCCGTATCGTCAACGTTGCATCCGACGCCGGGCGCGTGGGTTCCTCGGGCGAGGCGGTGTATGCCGCGTGCAAAGGCGGCATCATCGCATTCACCAAGACGCTGGCGCGTGAACTGGCGCGCAAGGGGGTGACGTTGAACGTGGTCTGCCCCGGCCCGACCGACACGCCGCTGTTCGACAATTTTCGTGCGGCATCGCCCACGATCGGCGATGCGCTGGCGCGCGCCATCCCACTGCGCCGGCTCGGCGAACCGAACGATTATGCCGGGATGATCGCGTTCCTGCTGTCGGACGATGCGGGCTACATGACCGGCCAGACGATCAGCGTCTCCGGCGGGCTGACCATGGCGTAGGTTGCCTGTCGGCGGCGCGTGTCCGTGTCATTGCGGGCGGAGCGAAGCAATCCCGGACGTCATCGAGCAGGATGATTGCTTCGTCGCTTTGCTCCTCGCAATGAGTGGAGCCGGTCAACCGAGACCGATACGGCGGCGGAAGTCCTCGTCGCGCAGGCTGAACTCCTTGCCTGCCAGATCATCGGCTTCCTTGGTGCACAGATAGACGATGGCACGCGCAGGATGCGCAACCGGCGTGAGCTGCTCGCGCGGTATCTGGCTGATCGGATTGATCCCGGAGGCACGGATGGCCACCTGCATGTCGGTGTCCGTGGTGCCGGGCTGGAAGCCGAACACGCGGATGCCGCCGATGCGATGCTCCAGGTCGATGGAGCGCGTCACCATCGCCAGGCCGGCCTTGCCGGAACAATACGCGCTCCAGCCTTCCTGCGGACGCAGCGCGGCGCCGGACGATACATTGATGATGTCGCCGTGCAGGCGCTCCAACATGCCGGGCAGCACGGCACGGATGGCATAATACGCGCCGATCAGGTTGATCTCGATGCTGCGCGCCCATTCGGTGGGATCGGTCGTGGCGATCGCGCCGATCGGCTCGATGACACCGGCATTGTTGACCAGTATATCGGGCGCTCCGAAGCGCTGCGTGGTCTGCTGCACCAGGCGCTGGCACGCGGCGTAATCGGCGACATCGCAGGCGATCGAGGCGGCCTTGCCGCCGGCCGCGGTGATGCGCTGCGTGTTCGCCTCGATCTGCGCGGCATCGCGCGCGGCCAGCATGACAGACGCACCCGCTTCACCCAGTGCGAGCGCGGCAGCGGCACCTATGCCACGACTCGCACCGGTCACGATTGCAACTTTTCCGGCCAGGGTTTGCATCGGCGCTGCCTCCACCATGAAATCTGTCGCTATCGCTTTACGGCACCGACAGCCAATTGGACAAGCGGGGCTACTGATGAGTATCCTGGGACCGAGGAAAGTGCCGGAGGGGGCGTGGATGCCGAGCTGGAATGAAACCGCGATGAACATCGCCGGGGGCAAGCTGCATTTGACACGCGGAGGCAGCGGGCGGCCGGTGCTGGTGCTGCATCACGATATCGGCACGCCGGATACCTTGCAGTTCTACGATAAGCTCGCGGGAAACTTCGACGTGCTGGTGCCGCATCATCCCGGTTGGGGCAAGTCCGAGCGGCCGCAATGGCTGCGCAGCGTACGCGACATCGCGGCGGTGCATAGCTGGCTGCTCACGGAGCTGGGCGTCGCAGATGTTTCGCTGGTCGGGCTGGGCTTTGGCGGCTGGGTCGCGGCCGAGATGGCAAGCCAGGCGCCGACCGCATTCCGCCGGCTCGTGCTGGTCGGTGCGATGGGGATCAAGCCGCCGGAAGGCGACATCGCCGACCAGGCGATCGTGTCCTATCTCGACTATCCGAAGGCGGGATTCCACGATCAGGCCGCCTTTACCCGCGTCTATGGCGAAGTATCGACAGACCAGCTCGAGGCCTGGGACATCGCCCGCGAGATGTGCTTCCGAACCGCATGGAAACCCTACATGTACAGCCAGACGCTGCCGCATCTGCTGGGCGGCGTGCGCACGCCGGCGCTGGTGGTATGGGGCGATGACGACAGGCACGTGCCGCCCAGTGCGGGCGACGCCTACGTGAAGGCGCTGCGCAACGCGCGATTGGAGATTGTCGCCGGCAGCGGGCACTATGTGGACATGGAAAAGCCGGACGAGCTGGCGAAGCTTGTCACTACGTTCGTCAACGCGAACTGATCAGCACAACGGGATCGAGGGGAGCATGCCATGCACCTGATGTACTTCACCGAGCAACCGATGGCCGCCTACGACGCGAAGGAGGGGCTGAAATACGGCGCGACCGCGCTGACCTTCTCCAACAGCCACTACAACGCTGTGGAAGGCAGCCGGCTCTATAACGAGTACCTCGAAGAATACATCATGGCCGACGAGTGGGGCGTGGACGGCATCATGCTGAACGAGCACCACAATGCGCCGTTCTGCATGCAGTCCCGGACCAACATGTTCGGCGCGATCCTCGCGGCGGTGACCAAGCGCGCGAAGATCGTCTTCCTCGGCAATCCGCTGCCGCTGTCCGAGAACCCGGTGCAGCTCGCGGAAGAGATCGCGATAATCGACATGGTCTCGAAGGGCCGCGTGGTATCGGGTTTCGTTCGCGGCG
>DATAPW010000101.1:0-7577 GCA_036265005.1 Acetobacteraceae bacterium
GAAAAGCGCAGCGCCTTCCGCCGCTCCGGTCGGCGGAAGGCGCTGCGCTTTTCCGCCCTACTTGCGCGTCACCGCCTGGCCGATCGCCATGCCGGCGCCCAGCATGATCGCACCGGTCGCCATGGTGGCGATGCTGAGGCCGATCATCGCCCCTGCCAGCCACGGCGGCTCCGGCCGGGGCGGCGGTCCACCGGCTTCCTTGCTCCTGTGCATCATCGTCAATCGACTCCCATGCCGCTAAAGATGCATGGTGATCCCGTCGGATCAAGGGATAATGAACATCCGGTGACACAACGGAGGGTCGAATGGCGCGCGTGCCTTATCTCGAAGCATCGGATCTGTCGGCGGAAAACCAGGACCTGCTGAAGCGCCGGATCAGCCTGTTCCAGGCCCTGGTGAACTCGCCGAACGCGGCGCGGGCGTTTTCCGGTCTGGGCGGGTTCATCCGGTTCGGCAGCAAGCTTGATCCGCGGCTGCGCGAGCTGGCGATCCTGCAGGTCGGCTGGCTGGCGCGCTCGCCGTACGAATGGTCGCACCATGTGAAGATCGGCCACGACTTCGGCGTGACCGACGATGACATCCGGGCGTTGATCGACGACACCTCCGGTAAGCCGACGCAACTCGATGCCATGGCGAAGTCCGTTCTGCTCGCCGCGCGCGAGATGACCAGGGACGGCGCCATGTCGGCCGACACATTCGCGACCTTGCAATCGGCGCTGGGCAACGAGCTGGTCGTGGACCTTACGGTCACCATCGCGTTCTACAATGCGGTGGTGCGCGTGCTGGCGACCCTGCAGATCGACGTCGAGGAAGACTATATGCCCTACCTGCGGCAGTTCCCGCTGTCCGGCTGAAGGAGGTCGCGTGTGAAGATCGGTGTTCCCAAGGAGATCAAGACTCACGAGTACCGGGTCGGGCTGACGCCTGCGGGCGTGCGCGAACTGGCCATGCACGGCCACCATGTGATCGTCGAGCGCAATGCTGCCGCTGGTATCGGCATCGCCGACGAAGTGTATCGCGGCGCCGGCGCGGTGGTGGTGGACAGCGCGGCAGAAGTGTTCGCGACGGCCGATCTGATCGTGAAGGTGAAGGAGCCCCAGCCGGCAGAGATCGCGATGCTGCGGCAGGGGCAGGTGTTGTTCACCTACCTGCACCTCGCCGCCGACAAGACGCAGACCGCGGGACTGATGAACACCGGCGCGACGTGCATCGCCTATGAGACAGTGACCGACCGGTCCGGTGCGCTGCCTTTGCTCGCGCCAATGAGCGAGGTCGCCGGGCGAATGTCGGTGCAGGTCGGTGCCCATTGCCTGGAAAAAGAGCAGGGTGGTGCTGGCGTTTTACTCGGCGGCGTGCCTGGCGTGGCGCCGGCGAAGGTGGTGGTGCTGGGCGGCGGCGTGTCGGGCACCAATGCCGCGCGCATGGCGGTGGGGCTGGAGGCCAGCGTCACCATCATCGACAAATCGTTGACTCGGCTGAAGGAACTGGACCTGCAGTTCGGTCCGCGCGCAACCACGCTGTTCGCCACGGCCGAGGCGATCGAGCACCAGGTGCTGGCGGCCGATCTGGTGATCGGTGCGGTGTTGGTGCCGGGTGCCGCGGCGCCAAAGCTGGTCACCCGGCATATGGTCCGGCAGATGCGGCCTGGCTCTGTGCTGGTGGATATTGCGATCGACCAGGGCGGCTGCTTCGAGACCAGCCGGCCGACCACGCATTCCAGTCCCACCTACGTGGATGAAGGCGTGGTGCATTACTGCGTCACCAATATGCCCGGCGCGGTGGCGCGCAGCTCGACCTTCGCCCTGACCAATGCGACGCTGCCGTTCGTCATCGCGCTGGCGGAGAAGGGCTGGCGCAAGGCGTTGGCGGACGACCCGCATTTGCTGCATGGGCTGAACGTCCATGCAGGCAAGGTCACCTACGAGGCGGTGGCGCACGATCTCGGCCTGCCCTATGCGCCGGCGGAGATGCTCCTGGCGGCGTGAGGCGCTATTTAGGCGTTCTTCTTCACCCCATAGAACTGCGGCCAGCCGTCGCGGATGTCCTGCAGATAGTTATGGAATCCGGTCGGCTGGTCGTACATGCCGAGAGGGGCATAGGGCGGGCTCTGCCAGAACTCGGCCTGCATCTGCTCGCAGATCTTCTTCTGCCCTGCAACGTCGGGCGCATCGAACCATGCCTGCCGCAGGTCGTCCATCTTCGGATCGGTCGGCCAGCCAAACCAGCTGCCGTTGGTACCGCTACTCTGGATGGGTATTGCCGCCGCCGGCGTGATGTTCCCGAAGCCCCCGAGATAGGTATAGAATATGTTCCACCCGCCCTTGTCGATCGCTTCCTTGCTGGCACGGCGAGCCACCACGGTGCCCCATTCCAATGCCTGGAAATCGGTGTTCATGCCGATCTTCTTCAGGGTATCGGAAGCCACCTGGGCTTCGGCCCAGATCGTCGGAATCGTCGAGGCGGCGAGAATGACCACCTTCTCGCCCTTGTATCCCGCAGCGATCAGGTCCTGCTTCAGCTTGTTGTAGTCCTTCGGGCCGCGTGTGACCTCCACACCTACGGTGCTCGCCATCGGCGTGCCGGGAACGAAGATGCCGACATCGGTCTTGATCAGGCTGGGATCGGCGCCGGCGACCGCCTCCATGATCTCCTTCTGGTCTATTGCCGCGACCACGACGCGCCGGATCGCCGGATTGTCGAACGGCGGATTCAGGTGGTTGAAGCGCAGGCAGCCGATCTCGCCGGTGCGGTCCTTCACCGTCAGCGTCAGGTCCTTGTTGCCCTTCAGCTGCGGCACCAGGTCGATGGTCGGATTTTCCCACCAATCGATTTCGCCTTGCATCAATGCCGCCGATGCGGTGGCGGGATCAGGAATGAAGTTCCAAACCACGCGATCGATGTAGACGATCTTCGGACCGGCGTTGAAGCTTGGCTTGCCGTCCTTGCGCGGAATGTACTTCGCGTTCTTTTCGTAGACCACGCGCTGGCCGGGCACCCGCTCGGATGCGAGGAACTTGAACGGGCCGCTGCCCACCGCCTCGGAAACCTGCTGCAAGGCATCGGTCTTCGCCAGCCGTTCCGGCATGATCGCGCAATACACCTGCGCCAGCGCGTTGGGCAGCAGCGCGAACGGCTTCTTCAGCCGAAATCGGATCACCTTGTCGGAAGGCGCCGAGACTTCGTCGGTGCGCGCAATCAGCGCGCCGCCGAACGGGTCGCGCTTGGCAAAGCGCTGGATGGTCGCCACGCAATCCCGCGCCAGCACCGGCGTGCCGTCATGGAAGGCCAGTCCGTCGCGCAGGGTCAGGTCCCACTGCTTGCCGTCGTTCTCGACGAGTGCGCCTTCGACCATCTGTGGCTGGACATTGAAGTCCGCGTCGTAGCCGTAAAGCGTGTCGTACACGGCGAGGGAGAAGTTCCGCGTGATGTCTGCCGTGGTCCAGACCGGGTCCAGGGAGGCAAGGTCGGCATGCGGCGTGAAGTTGATGGTCTTCGCTCCTTCCGCCTGCACGACGCGCGGTGCGGCCAGCGCGGTGGCACCCGCGAGGGCAGTTTTCAGGACATCACGACGCTTCATTCGTTGCAGCCTCCCAGGAAAGTGGCCGGATGCTAGTGCAGCCGCCGGCCGCCAGCAATCGGTGGCCGCAGATTACGCTGCCGTCATGCGCCGTGGCGGAATGCGCTCCGCTTTTCCGCCCTACTCGTGAGCCACGCATACCAGGCCGCCATGCCTTCGCCCGTTTCGGCTGACAACTGCAGCACCTCCAAGTCCGGATTGATCCGCCGCGCGTGATCGATGCAGCGCTCCATGTCGAAGCGTACATAGGGCAGCAGGTCGATCTTGTTGATCAGCAGCAATTGGCCGGCGCGGAACATGTGCGGGTACTTCAGCGGCTTGTCATCACCTTCGGTGACCGAGATCACCACCACCCGTGCCTGCTCGCCGAGATCGAACAGCGCCGGGCACACCAGATTCCCGACATTCTCGATCAACAGCACCGAGCCCGGTTGCAGCGCCAGGCCTTCTACGCCGTGCGCCACCATGTGCGCATCGAGATGACAGCCGGTACCGGTATTGATCTGCACCACCGCGGCGCCCGCGGCGCGGATCCTGTCTGCGTCGGTCGAGGTCGCCTGGTCACCCTCCAGCACGCTGATCGCCATCGCGTCGCGTTGATCGCGGATGGTGCGTTCCAGGATACTGGTCTTGCCTGCGCCCGGGGAACTCATGAGGTTGACCGCGAACACCTCGCGGCCGGCAAACCAGCCGCGATTGCGTTCGGCCAGCAGGCGGTTCTTGGCGAGGACGTCCAGTTCGAGCGATACCGTTCGCCCATGCGCATGCGGTTCATCGGGGTTGTGGTGGTGCGCATGGTCGTGCTCGTGCGCGTGCTGCTGTCCGGCATGCGCGTCCTTGCCGTCAATCGTCACCATGTCAGAGCCGCAGCCGCATGTCGTGCACATCAGGCGATCTCCATGTCCTTCACGCGCAATTCCTCGCCGGCGACGATGCGCAGAACGCCGCCGCAAACGCACCGGCCATACGGCGTCGCCAGCGGCACCGTGTCACCGCACGCGTGGCAGACGGCGCGGCCCGGCGTCTCGATGATTTCCAGTTCAGCGCCTTCCACCGCGGTGCCGTGGGCGCTCGCCTCGAAGCAGAAGCGCAGCGCGTCCGGCAGCACTGCCGCAAGCCGACCGACCTCCAGCCGCACGCGCAGCACGCGGGCGCCGGCGGCGCGATCCGCGCATGCCTCGACGACAGCCTTGGCGAGGCTCAGCTCGTGCATGTCAGCAGATCCTCGGCAACTGTTCGCCGACCAGCATGTCAACGATGCGTTCGCCGCCAAAGGCGGTTTGCATCACCACCATGCCATTGGGATCGCGCGTCACCTCGCCGATGATCGCGGCGTCGGCTCCGGCCGGATCGGCACGCATGGCAGCCAGCGCGCGGTCGGCATCCTGCCCCGGCACCACCGCGACCAGCTTGCCTTCGTTGGCGAGGTACAGCGGATCGAGGCCAAGGATTTCGCAGGCTCCACGCACTGTTTCACGCATCGGCAGGGCATTTTCCCGGATGCGGATGCCGACCCCTGAACTGCTGGCAAACTCGTTCAGCACCGTGGCGATACCGCCGCGCGTCGCATCGCGCAGGCAGCGTGTGGAGGGGCAGGCGCGCAAGATGGCGGCGACCAATTCGTGCAGTGGTCGGCAGTCGCTCTCGACATCCGCGTCGAGCGCCAGCTGGTTGCGGGCAATCAGGATAGCCACGCCGTGTTCGCCCAATGCGCCGCTGAGGATCACCGCGTCGCCGGGCCGTGCAGCAGCGGCCGAGATGGTGATCCCCGCCGGGATCACGCCGATGCCGCTGGTGTTGATGAACAGTTTGTCGGCCGCGCCGCGCTCCACCACCTTGGTATCGCCGGTAACGATGGAGACGCCGGCGCGCTCTGCCATCCGGCGCATGCTGGCGGTGACCCGGCGCAATGTCTCCAGCGTCAACCCCTCCTCCAGCACCATGCCGCAGGAGAGGAACATCGGCCGCGCGCCACTGACCGCGAGGTCGTTCACCGTGCCGGCCACGGCCAGCGCACCGATGTCCGCGCCTGGGAAGAACAGCGGGTCCACCACATAACTGTCGGTGGTGAACGCCAGCCGGTCGCCGTGACGGACCATGTCGGCGAGCGCTAAGGTCGCGCTGTCCTGCATGGCATCGGCATGCGGTTTGCCGAATGCGCCGAGAAACACCTCGTCGATCAGTGAGCGCATCGCCCTGCCGCCGCCACCGTGCGACAGGTTGATGTGGCTATCGCGCACCTGAGCGCTCATGCGGGCACGGCCTCGGTCACCGCACGGCGCCCATAGCTGTGATAGGCGGCGCAGGCGCCTTCGCTGGAGACCATCAACGATCCGAGGGGGGTCTCCGGCGTGCAGGCGGTGCCGAACACCTTGCACTGGTGTGGCTTGATGACGCCCTTCAGCACCTCGCCGCACTGGCAGGAGCGTGGGTCGGCAATGCTGACATTCGGTACGCCGAACCTGCGTTCCGCGTCGAACGCCGCGTATTCGGCGCGGATGCGCACGCCGGAATGGTCGATCGAGCCGAGCCCGCGCCACTCGAAGAACTCGCGCAGTTCGAACACCTCGGCGATCGCGCCGAGTGCACGTGCGTTGCCATCGGTGGGAACCACGCGGCCATACTGGTTCTCGACCTCGCAGCGGCCCCCGGCCATCTGCTTCAGCACCATCCAGGTCGATTGCAGGATATCAAGCGGTTCGAACCCAGCGATAGCGATCGGCCTGCCGTAATGGCGCGCGATGAACTCGTACGGCCTCGTGCCGATCACCATGCTGACATGGCCCGGTCCGAGGAACCCGTCGAGCCGCAGATCGGGTGAATCCAGAATCGCCTTGATGGTGGGAATGATCGTGATGTGGTTGCAGAACAGCGAGAAATTCCGCACGCCTTGCGCGCGCGCCTGGATCAGGGTCATCGCGGTACTCGGCATGGTTGTCTCGAAGCCCAGGCCGAAGAAGATCACTTCGCGATCAGGATGCTTCCGCGCCATCGCGAGCGCATCCAGCGGCGAATAGACCATGCGCACATCGGCGCCCTCAGCCTTCGCCTTCAGCAGGCTCTTGCGCGAGCCGGGCACCCGCATCGCATCGCCGAACGTGGCGAAGATCACTTCCGGCCGCTCCGCCAGCGCCACGCAGTCATCGACCCGTCCCATCGGCAGCACGCAGACCGGGCAGCCGGGGCCATGTACGAACTCGATGTCGTCCGGCAGCATCTGCTGGATGCCGTAGCGGAAGATCGTGTGGGTGTGGCCGCCGCACACCTCCATCACCTGCAATGGCCGCCGGCGCGAAGCAGGAATCCGCCGCAGCAGGCGCTCGATATCCTGCACCAGTGCGCGCGCCTTGGCGGGATCGCGAAATT
The DNA here is from genome assembly GCA_036265005.1 of Acetobacteraceae bacterium. Lineage (GTDB taxonomy): Bacteria > Pseudomonadota > Alphaproteobacteria > Acetobacterales > Acetobacteraceae > JAMXLO01. The sequence goes on from DATAPW010000101.1 coordinate 6,944, forward strand.
CATCGACGTATCTCATGGCTGCGCGTCCATCAGTCCGCCACGGTCCTCAGCAAGCAGCGTGTGCACCAGGTCCCACAGAATGTGGTAAATCGTCAGATGGGTTTCCTGGATCCGGTGGATGCTGTCGCCCGGCACCACCAGGCAATGATCTACATCAATGCAGTGCGCCATCTTGCCGCCGTCATGCCCGGCGAAGCCGATCGTCACCATGCCCAGCTGCTTCGCCTTGGCGAATGCCACCAGGAGGTTCTCCGAGTTGCCGCTGGTGGAAAAGCCCACGACGCCGTCACCGAGCCGGCCAAGTGCGACAAGCTGGCGCAGGAAGATGTGCGCGAATCCGACATCGTTGCCCACCGCGGTGATCATGGCCATGTCGCTGGCCAGGTTGATCGCGGTCAGCGCCGGGCGACCGGTGGTCACCGGGTGCAGGAACTCAACGGCGAAGTGCGACGCATCGCAGCTGGAGCCGCCGTTGCCCATGCTGAACATGCGACCCTGGCGGCGATAGACAGCAGCGATCGCCTCCGCGACCGCCACAACCGCCGGGGCCTGCGCGGCGAAAAACCCTTCCTTGGCTGAGACGCTGTCCTGCGCCTTCTGGCGCACCGATTCGAGCAACGCGCGTCGCATCGCT
>DATAPW010000102.1:0-2366 GCA_036265005.1 Acetobacteraceae bacterium
ATCCCGGTCGCCGACATGATCCACGCGTTCCGCTACGTATTCGGCGCGGCCGCCGCGATGATGACGTGCGCCATGCTCTGCATGATCACCATGGAAGAGCGTCAGCTCGCCGGTCCCGCGCAGCGGCCCGTGGAGATGGCGGAGTAGGGCGGCGACGCCGTAGCTGCGTAGATACCATGAGGCGGTGAGCGTGTCGTTTCCGATAGGTTTGGGTTTGCGGCCTCGAACCATCGGAGAGACAGATGCAAGCATTGTCAAAGGACACGCCCACCGTTGAGCATTATGGCACGATTTTCGTTGCGCTCGAACTGAGTCAGCGGAGCTGGTTGGTGTCCCTGTACTGCCCGGACCGGGACAAGATATCGCGCCATAGGCTGGAGGGCGGCGATCATGCGGGCCTGCTGGCGCTGGTTGATCGGGTACGCGAGCGGTCGGCGGCTGCGCTGGGAGGAGTTCCGGCAGTGGTGAGTTGCTACGAGGCGGGCTACGACGGGTTTTGGCTGCATCGGCTTCTGATGGCGGCGGGGATCACGAACCACGTGTTTGACCCTGCGAGCATTGCGGTGGATCAGCGGGCGCGGCCGGTGAAGACCGATCGGATCGATGGCGAGAAGATGTTGCGAACGCTGATGGCGCATCTGCGCGGTGAGCCGCGCGTCGTGCGGATCGTGCGGGTGCCGACGTCAGAGCAGGAGGACGTTCGGCGCGCCACGCGTGAACGTCACCGCCTGACCAAGGAACAGACGGCTCACACCACTCGGATCAAGGCACTGCTGCGGCTGTTGGGCATGGCGGTGGGGAACCCGCACCGGCGCGACTGGCTGAGCTGGCTTTCGACGCAGCGGGATTGGCAAGGCCAGGCGGTGCCGCCGCGGATGCTGGCCGAGATCAAGCACGAGCATGCGCGGCTGATGCTGGTGCGCGAGCAGCTTGATGCGCTCGTGCAGGCCCAGGCGGCCTCGGATCCAACCCCCGCGGCGGCCCAGATGGCACAGCGCAGCGAGCTCTTGCTTCGGATCAAAAGCCTCGGGCCGGCATTCGCGACGACGCTGACCAGCGAGGTGTTCTACAAGGATTTCCGCAATCGGCGCGAGGTGGCGAGCTATTTCGGGCTGACGCCCAGCCCGTGGCAAAGCGGCGGGATCGATCGCGACCAGGGCATCAGCAAAGCGGGCAATCCGCGTGCCCGTTGCGCCGCGATCGAGCTATCCTGGCTGTGGCTTCGGCATCAGCCGGAGAGCGCGCTCACCCGATGGTTCCGTGACCGCACGCGCAACAATGCCAGCAAGCGCAACAGGCGCATCGCCATCGTGGCCTTGGCGCGCAAGCTCGTCGTGGCGCTCTGGCGCTATCTCACGACCGGGCTTGTCCCCGAGGGGGCAACGCTGAAGGCCGCGAAGGCATAAACGTTTCAACGAACGCGTCGGCGTCGCGGCATCTGCCGTGGTCAGCGCGGGATGGATGATGACCGTGCCACCCTTGAGCCAATTCAACAGGCTGCTTCATAGATGGGTCTCATCCTCGTGGCTTCTCGCCGCAAGCATGCGGAATGTGGGTGCGGATCAATGCGGTCCGACCGGATATGAGGTGATGCAGTGAGTTGCTGCATAAATCGCCGGAAGCCAGTCCCTGAGCGCACCGACCGCGGCGGCACGCTGCGCTACGCATGGCTCCGCGCGCCGCCGCTGTACCGAACATAAAAATCACACCCAAGCCAAGATTCGGACGCTTGACTCAAAAGTCCTCATATGAGGGTGGGCAAAGCGTAAGCGTGCCCACCATTCCGAGCGCCGAACCAAGTGGTGGGCACGTCGCTGGCGCTCCTTGCCCACCCTACAATCCGCGGCGACACCATCCTTCCGCCACGCCCAGTGCTATGGTGGCGTCATGACCACCTCAGACCAGATCGGGCGGGCGCCGGTCACGGCGCCGGCGGCCGGCCATCATCTCAGCCTCGAGCTTGCCGAGACGCTGAAGCTGGCGGCGCCGATGGCGGCGACGCAGCTCGGGCAGATCGCGATGATGACGACGGACCTCGCCTTCATCGGCCGGCTCGGCGATACCGCCGTGGCAGCCGCCGCACTGGCGGGCACGATCTATTTCGTCGCTTTCACCTTCGGCATGGGTTTGATGTCGGCGGTCGCGCCGCTCGCTGCGCAAGCCTTCGGCGCGCGTGACCCGCGCATGGTGCGGCGCTCGCTGCGCTCCGGCCTGTGGGTGGGGCTACTGATCGCACTGCCGATCATGATCCTGCCGTTGCGTGGCGAGCAGATCCTGCAGGCGCTCGGCCAGGCCGAGGAGCCCTCGCATCTGGCGCAGCAATATCTCTTTGGCCTGGTCTGGGGCGTGGCGCCCGCGCTGTGGTT
>DATAPW010000103.1:0-10370 GCA_036265005.1 Acetobacteraceae bacterium
AGACCGAAGTGATGCCCACCTCATGCTGGATGCGCTTCAATTCGACCCGCATCTGCTCGCGCAATTTCAAATCGAGATTGGACAGCGGTTCATCGAACAGCAGCAGCCGCGGATGCGAGATGATCGCGCGGGCTAGCGCGGCGCGCTGCTGCTGGCCGCCCGAAAGCTGCGTGGCGAGCTTCCCAGCCATGTCGGTCAGCCCTACCAGGCGCAACACATCGGCCACGCGATCGTCGATCTCGCCACGCGCAACCTTACGGATCTCCAGCGGGTAGGCGACATTCTGCACGACGGTCATGTGCGGCCAGATAGCATAGCTCTGGAACACCATGCCGATGTCGCGCTTCTCCGGCGGCAGGAAGATGCCGTCGGCCGGCGAAGTATAGACCGTACCGCCGACGCTGATGCTGCCTGCATCGATCCGGTGCAGGCCTGCGATGCTCATCAGCGTTGTCGTCTTACCGCAGCCCGAGGGACCGAGCAGTGTCAGGAAATAACCGCGCGGAATCGCAAACGAGATGTCGTCCACCGCGCGGTCGTCGCCGAAGCGTTTGACGAGGCCGCGCACTTCCAGATACGCGCCGGCGGCATCCCTGTTCTCCATCAGGCGGTCAACGCCTCGCGCCCGGCCACTCGGCGGAAGAAGAGAAAGCAGACCACTAGGACAACGGTCTGTGCCATGGACAGCGCGCAGGTCAGCGGCTCGTTCTCGAAGTTCGACAGATAATAGACGCCGACCGAAAGCGTCTCGTTGCCGGTCGAGTACAACATGATCGAGATCGACAGCTCGCGCAGGAAGATTACGAACAGCAGAATCCAACCGGCGAAAATACCAGGTTTCAACAGCGGTATCGTGATCCGCCGCATGGTCGTCAGCCACGACGCGCCGGCCATGCGGGAGCTCTGGTCGAGCTCCTCGGAGATCGCCAGCATCACCGAAGCGATGTTGCGCTGCCCGTAGGGAAAGAACCGCGTGATGTAGCCGAGAAGCAGGATCCACAAGGTCGCGTAGATCGGCGTCCGGATATAGGTGACCAGCACGCCCATCGCCAGCACGATGCCGGGGAAGCCGATCGGAACGACGCACAGGAAATCCAGCAACCGTGCCCCGAAGCCCTTGGTACGATGGATCATGTAGCTCACCACCAGCGAGAGCATCATGGCGATCGTCGCACCGGCGAAGGCCAGGATGAAACTGTTGTAGATGCCGTTGGTCGCCGCCCGAATGCTGTCGGACCGCCAGAAGAACAGGGTCCTGGCGTAGTTGTGCAGGCTCATGTCAGCAGGAAGGATGCGGCCCTGCCAGACCGGATGCATGCTCACCACAACAAGGCAGAATATCGGCAGGACCACCGCGACGAGAATGAATGCGACGTTATAGCCGAGAGCGGCAAATTTCCATCGGCCGAGATCGTGGACATTGGGGCGAAATCCCTTGCCCGTCACGGTGGTGAACGATCGCGGGGCGATGTAACGTTGCTGCACCCAGATCAGCACCACGGTGATCGCCGCCAGTGCCATGCTCATCGTCGCGCCGAGATAGTAATTGGCATCATCGCCCACCGCCTTGGAGAAGATCTGCGTGGTGAGCGTCTCCCATCCATATGGCGCGCTCAGCTTGAACGGCACGCCGAAATCGCCTGCGGCCGTGACAAAGACGATGATCGCGCCGGACAGGATGCCGGGCGCGACCAGTGGCAGCGTGACGGTCAGCGTGGTGCGCAGCAGGCTTGCACCGGTGGTGCGCGCGCTGTCCTCCAGCGACGGGTCCATGCGCCGCAGCGAGCCGATGACGAACAGATACACCAGCGGGGTGAAGAAGATCGCTGTCACCCAGATCACGCCCCAGATGTTGTCCACGTTGAACAGATAGCCGCGCACTCCGAGATGATCGCGCGCCCAGGCGTTGAGCAAGCCGATCTTCGGTGACGCCAGGTCGTGCCAGGCGATCGCGCCGACGAATGGGCTGAGGAAGAATGGTGTGAGGTTCCAGGCCTCGAGCCGATCGCGCCACGGACAGTTGGTGCGGGCATTGATCCAGGCAAGCGACACGCCGAGTACCGTCGCCAGCAGGGTCGTGCCGGTGCTGATCAGCACGGTATTGACGAATGCCTTGGGTATGATGCGATCGGTGTACAGCCTGCGATAATTGTCGAGGCCCCAGCTCGTGTCGAAGCCGCTCGGGTCCATGACCTGGAAGCTGGAAACCACCAACGCCAACAGCGGCAGCAGAACCGCTGCGGCGACGACAATGCTGACCACGATGGTGGCGACCGATTCCTGGGTGAACAGGCTGCGCCAGCGGCCTGTGGCCGGCACATTCGCGGCGGCTTCCGAAATCGTGTGCGTGCTCATGGCTGCTGCGCCCGGCCTGGCAAGGCGCTACTTGAAGCGCTTCTCCCAGGCGTCATGCACGTCCTTGAATTCCTTTTGTGCGCCAACCCAGTCATTCAGCCCGACCAGCTTCTCCTCACTCAGATCGAGCAGATACGGCTTCACCGCAGCGGGCGGCGTATAGTCCTTGCGGAAGGTATAGACGCCTTCGCCTTCAACGAAGATGTCCGCACCCTCCTTGCTCAGCAGGAACTCGATGAACAGCTTGCCGGCATTCGGATGCGGGCCGCCTTTGACCACCGCGGCCTGGTTGCCCAGCATCACCTGGCCTTCCTTGTAATGGCCCATCTTCAACGCCGTCGCGAGCTTCGGCTCTTTCAACACATTCTGGAATACGCGGCCGCCGACATTCCACATATCGAACGGGCGCTGACAGGAGACGACCATCTGCATCTTCGCTTCGGTGCGGAATTCGACGATTGGATCGGTTGCCTTGAGCTCATCCCAGAATCTGTCGAAGTCCACCGCCTTGGCTTCCATCATCCCGACAACGGTATTGGTGTAGGTGAAGCTCTTGGTGATGTCTGAGGCGATGGTCTTTTCCTTCAGCGCCGGCTGGACGGTGTCGGCGTAGGAATTGATCGTGATCTTGTCCATACCGGGACACGATGCGTTCCACACCGGCTGGAACGTGTAGGCCATCGGCACGACGACATAGGGGTAGTCGGAGTACTGGCCGGCCTTCTTTACCAGCTCTTCGCTGTCCTTCCAGTAGCCGCTGTCCAGCGCTTCGAATGCGCCGCGCCTGGCGGCCTCGTCGAAGAAGCCGGGCGCACTCACCATGAGGATATCGACGGTAAACTTCCCGGCTTTGATCTCCTGGCGAAGCTGCGCGACGGTCTGCCCGGTTCCCTTGCGCAGGTTGTTGAATTTGAAGTCAGGCCCAAGATCATAGCGCGCGATAAACGCTTTCCCGATCGCCTCGCTGGTCTCGTCGGCGAACACCGGATTGAGGAACGTCACCGCGCCTTCCTGCTTCGCGGCCGCAACCAGCTTCTCTTCCTGTGGCGTCAGCGTTGCTGCATGCGCAGCAGCGCTCATGACCAGGGAAGCGGCCACAGCGACAGCGATCGAATACCTGGCAGGATGCGTCATGACCTGTCCCTCCCCGTTTCTTCTTTGGTGCTCGTAGCCGAGTACGTGCGACAGGATGCAGTGGTCCTGCCTGATCGGCAAGTCGGATCGCATGTGTGTCGGACAATGCGATGTGCACGGTCAGCTTGCGGTGGCGCCGACGCCACCGGTAGGCTTCGACCCGGCAGCGACGGAGACGGGCAATGGCGGCACGCGCAATGACGCTGCAACGGTGTGCGCCATGACCCGGCAACTGCACCTCAACCTGTTCATCCACGGCCGTGGGCACCACGAGGCCGCGTGGCGCCATCCGGCGGCCTCGCCGCTGCCGTTGACCGATATCCGTTACTACACGGACCTCGCGCGCCAGGCGGAAGCGGGATTGTTTGATTCTGTATTCCTGGCGGACACGCTGGCCGTGGGCGACGACGTAACGCGTGCGCCCCGCACCTGGCTGGAGCCGATCACGGTGCTCGCGGCATTGGCGGGTGCGACGAGCCGGATCGGGCTGATTGCCACCTGCTCCACCACGTATACGGAACCGTTCAACCTGGCGCGCCAGTTCGGTTCGCTCGACCACATCACAGGCGGCCGCATCGGCTGGAACATCGTCACCACCTGGCTGGCGGCGGCATCCGGCAATTTCGGCGGCCAGGGTCCGCTGAGCCATGCCGATCGCTACGTCCGCGCCGAAGAATACATGCGCGTGGTGACCGAGTTGTGGGACAGTTGGTCGGACGATGCCGTGATCGATGACCGCGCCAGTGGACAATACGCGCGGTCGGGCGGCATCCGCGCAATCGAGCACGCCGGCGAGCATTACCAGGTGGCCGGCCCGCTCAACCTGCCGCGCAGCCCTCAAGGCCGGCCGGTGTTTGTGCAGGCGGGTTCGTCAGAAACCGGGCGCCGCTTCGCCGCCCGCCATGCCGAGGCGGTTTTCACTGCGCAGATGGAGAAGACTACGGCGAAGGTGTTCTATGCCGAGCTGAAGGGGCTGGCGGCAGAGGAAGGCCGTTCACCGGAGCACGTACTCATCTTACCCGGACTGAGCCCGGTGATCGGCTCGACCGAAGCCGAGGCGCGGCGACTGACGCGCGAGTTGAATGACCTGAGCGACCCGGAGGTTGGCCGCAAGCGGCTCTCCGGTCGGTTCGGCGGGCACGATTTTTCGCATCTGAAGCTGGATGAACCACTGACGCCGGAGGACTTCCCCGACCCGGGCTCCGTGGAGGCGGCGCGCAGCCGTACCGAGGTGATCATCGGCCTGGTTCGGCGGGAAAAGCCAACCTTGCGGCAGTTGCTCGGCTACCTGGCTGGCGCCCGTGGCCACTTCGTGACGGCCGGCACGCCGGAGCAGATCGCAGACCTTGTCGAGGCCTGGTTCCTCGACGGCGCCGCCGACGGCTTCAACCTAATGCCGCCGGTGCTGCCCGCGATGCTCGAGGTTTTTGTCGGCGAGGTGGTGCCGCTGCTGCGGAAGCGTGGCCTGTTCCGATCCAAGTATGCGAGTGGGACGCTCCGCGCGCATTACGGATTGTCGCGACCGGATATGCGGTTCTAGCCCGGTATCGTGCTCATGGATGACAATGAACGGGCCGTACCGCGGCCGGAAGGGAAAACCCGGTTCGATGCGCAGTGCTATCAAGCGCTGATCGGGGATTGACCTTCGCCCGCCATCACCGGAAGCCCTATTGCCGCGCTTCGCTGTGCTGGGCCGGCGCGGTACGCCGCAATTCACAGATCGCGGCATGGATCTGCTGCCACAGGTCGTGCCCCGCCTGGTCGCCCTGCTGGCGCGTCTCGGCTGCGCGCTCCAGCGCCACCGCCTGCGCTCGCAGACCGTGCAATTGGATCATCTTCTGGGCGGTATCGCGCGCGTCCTGCCGGACGTTCTGTACAGTCATGAACGGACCCTCCTTGGCCGATTATGTTGCCGCAGATATGCGGAGGATGAGCATACTGCGCCAGTCGCAGCCACGTCAGCCGGGCGAAATTCCGTACATCAATCCGCGACCTCGGCTCAGCGGCGAGCCGAGTCGAAGCCCAGGAAACCGGCGTTTGGTATCGGAGTACCGCCGTCGCCACTGAACAGCCTGGCCGATTGCGAAGGCACCGGCTGTTGCGCCGTTGTGGTAGCCCGCGCCGGCGTTACCCGCGCCTGGGGCGCCTGCTTTGCCTGCTTGGCGGTTGGCGTCTTGGCGGCGGCGGCGGTCGCCGTTTGCTGCTGGTTGCGGCCACCATCCCCGCTCCGCATCGACAGCAGCAGGAAAGAGATGTCGTTGCGGCCAAGATCGACCGACAGCTCCATTGGCGACATGCCCAGGATGTTGTGCCCGTTCAGGTCGGCGCCGCGGCTGATCGCATCCCTTGCTGCCCCGATATCGCCGCGGTTGATGGCGTCGAACAGCGCGTCGGTGGGATCCATGTCGGTCGGGATCCGGCTTGGCGGTGCGGCTGCACCGGAATTCGACGAGGCACCCGGCAGGGCCGGCGGTGGTTGCACCTGCGGACCCGTGGGGGCTGCGGGCTTGTTGCCGCCAATTGCGTTGAACCTTTGCGCGTACGCAAGCGACGGGCCGAAAAGCAAGGCTGTGCCGATCACGACTCGCAGGATTCCGATTCTCATACGAGCAGTGTAGCTCAGATTGGATTGAGCCACCAGAAGCCAGCCGTCAGATACGTCGCGTACCCTGTCCAGGCCAGATAGGGCACCATGAGCCAGGCCGCGGCGGGCTGCACCCTTGCGAATGAGCGCACGGTCAACCCGATCAGCGCCAGCAGCACGACACAGACTGCAAGTGCGAGCGGCGGGCTGCGCATCGCGAAAAAGGCGGGCGTCCACAGCGCATTGGCGGCAAGCTGCCAGCCCCACAAGCGGAGCGGGCGCGTCGCGGTGGAATGCCGCCACACGCGCCAGGCGGCAAAACCGATCAGGGCATAGAGCCCTGTCCATACCGGTCCGAATAGCCAGCCCGGCGGGGTGCCGGGCGGCCGGAGCAGCGAGAGGTACCAGCCACGCGACGGTCCGGCCGCAACGGCAGCGTCCGCCGCGCCGACAAGCAGGCACAGGCCGATGAACCCGACCAGTGCGAGCAGCGGCGAGACCGGCGTGGAGGACCCAGGATAGGACCCCCATTCGTTGGGATCGACGTTCTGGAAGACACGACCCTTTCGAGGCGAGGCTGCTACCGAATATTGGATGTAGGTCCAGAACGGCGCAATCGAAAGAGCTTTCGCGCAGTACCGACCAACCGTTACCTACCAACCGTTTACCCGTGACCAGGTTGCGACCACCTCATCGCCGCCATCCACGACGTAGTAGCGGTCATGTGCCGCTGCCGTCATGCAGGTGTGGTTCGGCGCGATGCGCAATTTTGCACCGACCGGGAGGTCCAGGGGATAGGCCGGATCCGGTTCGACGACGCCGTGCTCCTGATAGGCACGGCGCACCAGCGCGTCGCCATGGCTGCGCCTGCCCTGGGTATCGAGCACCAGGCCAAAGCCGTAATCCTTCGGCGCCGCCTCGGTACTATGGTCCTTGGACAGCGCCAGGCCACCGGCATCCACCAGTAGCCGCCCCGGTTTGCGGCCGATCACACTCGTGAGTACGGTCAGCGCGATGGCGTCCAGGCCATGGGTGCCGATCTCCGCCTGGAACAGGTCGCCGAACATATAGACGCCGGCGCGCACTTCGGTCACGCCGGCGAGACTTTCGGCGTGCAGCGCGGTCGGCGAACTCCCCATCGACACGATCGGCACCTCGAACCCGGCAGATCTCAGCCGGTCCGTGGCGCGTACCACGCCGACGCGCTCGGCCTCCGCGATGCGCACCATGTCGTCCGGGCTGCGGCCGGCATAGGAATGACCGGCATGCGTCATCACGCCGGCGACGCACGGCCCGAGCCGTGAGGCGATCTCCAGCAGACTGTCATCGTCCGGCAGGACGCCGCCGCGGCCCTCGCCGGTATCGATCTCGATCAAGGTGCGCGGCGGCCGGCTGTGTGATGCGATCGCCCCCGCGGCGTCCAGATCGTCGGTCAGCACGATGACGGCGGCGCCGGCACTGTTGAGCTTGGCGATCTGGTCGAGCTTCTGCGGCGTGATGCCGACCGCGTAGAGAATGTCGGCCATCCCGTGGCCGGCGAAATATTCCGCCTCCGCAAGGGTAGAGACCGTGATGCCGCCGGGCTGGCCAACGGTGGCGAGGCGCGCCACCTCGATCGATTTCGCGGTCTTCATGTGTGGGCGCAGCGGCACGCCGTGGCGCGCCAGGGCACGTGCCATGGCGCCGATGTTGCTGACCAGGATGCTGCGATCGAGCACCAGGCACGGCGTCGGCAGGTCGGCGAGCTTCATGCTGCCTCCGGGGACCAGCTTGCGGTGTCGTCTATCGGCAGCACGGGGCGCGGCATGTGCTTCCAGGGAAACCGCGACAGGATCGGGCTCGTAAGCCCGGGCGCGTCCACCTCCACGACCTGCTCGTGGCGGAAGAATTCGTCGAACCCGCCACGGAAATGGCCGCGCGATTTCACCACCACCACGCGTGCGGCGGCGATGTCGAGGCCGAATGCCTCAAAGAACATCGGATCGGCGCACTGGAAGCGGTTGGAAATCACCACAACGGTGATGCCGTCCAATTGCAGCGCAGCGGAGGGGCCGGTGTCCAGCGTGTTGTTGGCATAGATGCCGCGGCGTCCCCGCATCGGAGTGTTCCGCAGTTCGCGTACCACGGCGGGGGCGCTGAACGGCTTGGAGAACTCGTCGCCGCCGTCGCGGTTGAATCGCGCGGTGAAGCTCTTTCCCGCACCGACCTGGTGCGCCTCGGCCGCCAGCGCCGGGTCGTGGATAACGCCGACCAGCGCGTCCTTGACGCCGGCGCGGTGGAACGCTTCCAGGATCCACATGGTGTTGCCGCGCCCACCGCCGCCCGGGTTGTCGGCGACATCGGCAAACACCAGGGCAGGATCGGCCCGATCCGCCGTGCCTGTCGCCCGCCGCACGGCTTCATCCAATGCGGTCAGCGTGGCGCGGAACCGGCCGCGCCGCGCCCAGCCGGCTTCGGCGATCTCGCGTGCCAGCGCCCGTGCCGCGGTTGGATCGGTGGCGGTGACCACGGCCGAAAGCCCGTTGAACGGCGTATCCGCATAAGCGAAACCGCCCATGACGGAGACGTTCAACACATGGCCTGCGTATGGCGCTTCCCGCATGCGCTGTTGGCCCAGGTCGATCAACTCGCCATATGGCCGTTCGTGCGCATCCTTTCCGGTCAGCATGCTGACGGTGGGCGGCACGATCGGCAACCGGACACGCCCCAGGTATGTCCTGGTGCCTGACAGCAGCCTGCGCATCACCTGCGCAGATTCCGCGCCGCACTCGCGCATGTCGAGATGCGGGTTGGTGCGGTAGCCGACATAGGCGTTCACCAGCTCGACATTGGCGTCCGAGACGTTGGCGTGCAGGTCGTAGCTGGCGACCACCGGCACGTCGGGTCCGACGATACGGCGGACCAGGGCCAGGATGGTGCCTTCCGGATCGTGATCCGCGGTGGCGAGGCCGGCGCCATGCATCACGCAGTAAACGCCATTGAGTGTTCCCGCTGCACGCAGGCCGCTTTCCCATTCCGTCATCATGCGGTCGAAGAATGCCTGCTCCACCGGCCCGTTGGGCTCCCCCATCGCCAGCAGAATCGGCACCGGCTGCCACGGTCCGGCAGCATCCATGTCGGCGATGAACCCAGGCAACTCGGCGAGCATGCGAGGCGCGGCGGACCGCGCCTCGGTCACCATGGCTTCGCCGCGCAGCAACGTACGGCCGGCGAAGTCGGCCTCGGTCGCGACGGGGGCAAAGCGGTTGCACTCGATGGAAAAGCCGAGCAGCGCGATGCGGGGACCGGTCACAGCGGCACTCCCAGCAGCTCTGCAATCCGTGGCGTGGCCTTCAGGCCGCTGCCGGTGAGCACCAGCACCGTGGACTGTTCCGGTGTGATCGCGCCGGCGGCGAGCAACTTGGCAAACGCGGCGGCCGCCTGCGCCGAGGTGGGTTCGACATAGATGCCGATACGCGCCAGATCAAGTGTGGCGGCGCTGATCTCCGCCTCGGTCAGCATCACCGCCCCACCACGCGTTTCTCGCAGCGCGCCAAGTACTTCGGGCAGGCGGATCGGCTGCGCGATCGCGGTGCCTTCTGCGATGGTGGGTTTGACCTCGGTAGCGACCGGGACGTCGCTGCCGGCAATGAACGCCGCCGCGATCGGTCCGCAGTTCGCCGGCTGCGCGGCGAAGATGCGCGGCATCGCGTCGATCTCGCCAGCGCGCAGCAACTCCGCAAAACCGATCTCGCAGCCGAGTACGTTCGAACCGGCCCCGCACGGCGTGATGATGTTGTCGGGGGCGCGGAAGCCGAGGTCTTCCCACAACTCGTAGGCCAGCGTCTTGGTGCCGTGCAGGAAGAACGGATGCCAGTTGTGACTGGCGTAGAATACGGACGACGACCGAGCGATGGCGGCGTCGGTGGTGGCCTGGCTGGAACCGGGAATGAGTTCGACGGTGGCGCCGTGGGCGCGCATCTGCACGGTCTTGGCCGGGCTGGTGTAGGAAGGGGCCATGATCGTCGCGGCAATGCCGCCGGCCGCGGCGTAGGCGGAAATCGCGGCGCCGCCGTTGCCGGAGCTGTCCTCCAGCACGTGGCCGATGCCCTGGGCACGCAGCAGCGACAGCATCACGCTGGCGCCGCGATCCTTGAAGCTGCAGGTCGGATTGAACCACTCGCATTTCAGCTTCACGCGCACGCCGCCCAGGCTGCGTTCGATCAGGGGCGTGACACCCTCGCCCAGGGTGATCGGGTCCTCGATCGGGAACGGAAACGCGGCCCAGTAGCGCCACAGGCTGCGCGTGGCGGTGTCG
>DATAPW010000104.1:0-59387 GCA_036265005.1 Acetobacteraceae bacterium
CGTTGGCTCCACATAAATGCCGATGCCTGCCAGATCGAGCGTCGCGGCCGCGATTTCGTCCTCGCTCAGCATCACCGCACCGCCTTGCGTCTCCCTCAGCGTGCCGAGAACCTCAGCCAACCGGATCGGCTGGGCGATCGCGGTACCTTCGGCGATCGTCGGTTTGATCTCCGGCTTCTCCTCGCCAAGGAACGCTGCCGCGATGGGTCCGCAATTCGCAGGCTGTGCCGCGAAGATACGCGGCATCGCTTCGATCTCGCCGGCCCGCAGCAACTCGGAAAATCCGATCTCGCAGCCCAGCACGTTCGATCCCGCGCCACACGGCGTGATGATGTTGTCCGGCGCGCGGAACCCCAGGTCCTCCCACACTTCGTACGCCAGCGTCTTGGTGCCGTGCAGGAAGAACGGATGCCAGTTGTGGCTGGCGTAGAAGATCGACTCGGAGCGGCGAACCGCGGCGTCGGCGGTCGCCTGCCGCGTACCTGGGATCAGTTCCACGGTGGCGCCATGCGCGCGCATCTGCACTGTCTTGGCGGGGCTGGTGGAATCCGGTGCCATGATAATGGCATTCAGCCTTCCCGCCGCGGCGTAGGCCGACACCGCCGCGCCGCCATTGCCGGAGCTGTCCTCCAGGACCTCGCGAACGCCCTGGGCACGCAGCAGCGACAGCATGACGCTGGCGCCGCGATCCTTGAAGCTGCCGGTCGGCATGAACCACTCGCATTTCAGCAGCGCCGGTACGTCGTGCAGCGTGCGGCGGATCAATGGCGTGCAGCCCTCGCCCATGGTGATCGGATCGTCGGGCTGGAACGGCAACGCAGCACGATAGCGCCACAGGCTGCGCGTGGCGCAGTCGATCTGCGTCCGGATGAGGCCCGGCAGGGGCGTCAGCAACAGCGGGGCCTGGTCGGGCCCGCACCAGCGAGGCTGGTCGAGCGGGAAGGTCTGGCCGGTGCGCGGGTCGAGGTAGGTCGGGGGCATGCCGGGAGTGTGCACAGTTCCCGATCGCTGCAAAGGGTTGCGCCGCCAACAGTCCCGCGACTTGCGGGACGTGGCCGCGATGATGTCATAAACCGCAGCGGCTGCTGCCGGAATACAACACCGCCTGGACATATTGAGGCGCTGCCCGGCAACGCCAATATCAGATACACCGCCGGTCGAGTTGAATCGGGGGACGCAGCGTCGGGATCGGCGTCGGCGAAATACTTGGTCAATCACAATCATAAGGACTGCAGCCCAATGAACGATTTCGCGGCATCTGTCACCGAACTCGCCAGCGAACTCGTTCGCATCGACAGCCGCAGCTTCATCTCCAACCTGCCGGTGGCGGATCGTGTGGAAGCCGCCCTTCCCGGCTTCGAGATCGAGCGTATCGACTACACCGACCAGGCCGGTGTGGCGAAGCGCGCCCTGGTGGCGCATCACGGGCCGGCCGGCGGCATAGCGCTGTCCGGCCACATGGACACGGTGCCCGATACCGGATGGCAGGACGACCCGTGGTCCGCTCGGCTGGACGGCGACGGCGTGATGCACGGCCTCGGCTCCACCGATATGAAAGGCCCGGTCGCCGCCGCCATCGTCGCTGCACGGTCGCTCCCCGCTGCGGTACCGATCACCCTGCTGATCACCACGGACGAGGAGACCACCAAGCAGGGCGCCAGGCTGATCGCGCAGACATCGCAGCTGGTGCGCCGGGTCAAGCCATACGGCATCGTGGTGGTGGAACCCACCGGCATGGAGCCGGTGCGCGGCCATCGCAGCCACATCGCCTTCACCTGCGTCGCCACTGGCGTGCAGGCGCACAGCAGCACCGGCCGCGGGCGCAATGCCAACTGGGAGCTGGTCCCGTTCCTGGTCGAGATGAAGTCGGTGTTCGAGCGTCTGCGCACCGACACCAGCCTGCAGGATGCCGACTACACGCCGCCGTTCAGCGACTTCAACGTGGTGATCGACAATCATGGCGCCGCGGTGAATGTGACCGTGCCGAAGGCCACGGCGCGCATTAAATTCCGCTACTCGGCCAAGGTCGATCCGACGCCGGTGCTGCAGACGGTCTATGGCGCGGCGGAGCGCTTCGGCATCGCCGTGACCGAGGCACGCGAGGGCTTCCCGCCGGAATTGCCGGCGGACCATCCGCTGGTGCGGCAATGCGTCGCCCTGGTCGGCAAGCCGGCGACGACGGCGCCGTACGGAACCGACGCGTCGGAGCTGCAGGCGCTCGCGCCTTGCGTGGTGCTCGGACCGGGAGACATCGCCGAGGCGCATACACCGACCGAGAAGGTGCGGGTGGCGGAACTGATCGCGGCGGTACCGGTGCTCATGCAACTGGCCGAACAGGCGCATATCTGAAGACTCCATGATCCGTCGTGCTGCAGACTCTTCGCCGCATATCCGTCCCTCGAGGATGGCACCAGGCGAAGGAGCACTCAGCTATTTTGCTGCGTTGCTGATTGGCCTCGCCGCCGCCGCGTATTTTCTGCCTCTCGCGACGATCCTCGGCAGCGGCGGGCTTTGGGTCAGCCCCGGTGGCGACCTGGCGGAGAACCTGACCGGGCACCTGGCCTTCCAGGCCACCGGATGGACCTGGCCGTTGCTGCTTACGCCCAATCTGGCATGGCCGCATGGCACCAGCATTGCGATGACCGACAGCAATCCGCTCATCTCGCTCATCGCCAAGGTGGTCGCGAAGATGCGTGGCGAGCCGATCAATCTCTTCGGGATCTGGCTGGCCACCTGCTGGATTCTGCAACCTGTCGCCGCCGTCTATGCCTTGCGAGGCTTCCACTGTCGGGCACTCGAGACGGCAATCGCGGCGGCCATCCTGGCTGTGCTCTTCCCCGCGCTGCTTGCGCGTGTCAGTCACATCAACCTTATGGGCCACTTCCTGTTGCTTCTTGCGCTTGGCGTGAGTTTGCGCACCCTGGACGCCAAGTCATTTTCGCCGCGCCGCTGCCTGGCTGTCATGGCGCTATTATCGGTCACAGCGCTATGCCATCCCTACCTGTACGTCTTCTCGGCCGCAGTCATCGCAGCTCCCGCTCTGCAAGCAATGATCGACCGACAGGCAAACGCCAAAAAATCGATTGCCGCCTATCTTGCGGCTGTCGTCGCGCCGATCGCGCTTTATGCCATGCTGAGTGGCACGCTGGGCGGAAGCGAGAGGGGATTCGGGTTCTACTCAATGAACCTGTTGTCGCCATTCTGGCCGCAACATTCCGGCCTGTTCGGCGCGGAGCGACCGATCATCGACGCGACAGGCGGTCAATATGAAGGTTACAATTACCTCGGTGCAGGCGGGTTGTTGCTGCTGGCCGTGGCGGCGACAGTGCTGGCCGTGTTGCGGTGGAGGTGGGGCTGGCCGCCGAACTGGAATCGTAGCCGCGCGCTGGTGATCATTCTGGTCGCGCTTACCCTGCTTGCGTTGAGCTCGCGGATCTATCTCGGTCACATCCTGGTACTGTCGCTCGGCATCAAACCGTGGGACGAGCTGTTTGGTGCAATCCAGGCAAGTGGTCGCGCTTTCTGGCTCGTCGGCTATGCGTTGGTGTTAGGGGCGTTGGCAATCGTGACATCGTTCCTGCCGCGGCCTGGCGTCCGGATCCTGCTGGTCGTGGCTGTCGTTCTGCAGGTGATCGATACGGCTCCTTTGCGAGCCGCTGCCCAAGACTATTTCGTCGGTCGCGGCCAGGTTCCGGCACCTGTCGCACCTCTGCCGGATGCGTTCTGGTTAACCCTGGTGCCGGTTTGCACGCATCCAGGCCCCCCCTCCGAGGTCGCCGGGAAGCTTCGCCTGAATGCCATACAAGCTGGCATGTGGTTGCGCGACATGCGGGTTTCGCGATTGCCGCGTTGGTTTAATTGCGAAAGCGCGCTGACCGATGGACTGGAGACGCCGCTCGTACCCAAGGAAATGCGGGTATTTCTCGAAGCGCCAGCAACCACGCTGTTTCGCCAGGCGGCGCTCGGAGCGGAAGCCATCTGTGGCAGCATCGAAGCGATGATCGTTTGCACCCGCGGCCTCCCGCTCGCCATCGGAACACCGATCGCGCCAGGGCCAGCTCTGCCCGCACTGTCCCTGCCGGCGCCAGATGTGAGTGGCCAGGCTCTCAAGCCATTGTATTCTTACGGCTGGAAGGAAGATGAGGGAGGACTCGCCTGGTCCGAAGGTCCGCGCGCCAGCCTGCTGTTCCGCGTTGCGCCGCTCCCCCAGACCGGCACGTTCCTCCTGCGCCTGCGGATCGACGGGATTGCCCGCTCAATTGGTGGAGCACGACCGATCAGTGTGAAAATCGATGGCGCGGCACCGATCGATGTCGATCTTCCGGATGTACGGCCAACGACAGTCGATCTGCGAGTGGCCGCCGGGTCTGTTGCCGAGGGCACCATGCGTGTGGTTTTCGATATCGATCATCCAGTCGATCCTCGCGCCCGCAACCTGGCCGCTCCAGTAGGGCGCGCCGGGCTGCGGCTATACGCACTCAGTGTGAGTTTGCTTGAGGCACCAGCCGAATAGGCCGTGCCACCGCCCGTAGCGTCGCAACGCCACGCGATCAGCGCGCCGCGGACTTCAAGGGACTTGCCGCGAGTATTTGGTAGTCATCGGACACTCCGCCCTGATCGGCCGCAGCCAGTTCGCGGACGATCAGGTCCGCCACTGCAACGCGATAATGCAGCGCATCCCAGTAATTGTCATCCGTCTCGGTGATCGGGCTCGGCCGCATGAAATCAACGGCGATGGTGTTCCGGACGTCGGCCGCAAGCCGGGCTGTGCGCAGCTTGCATTCCTGCCACACGGCGGCACCCGGCGAGCCGGCCGGCGGCTGCAGCACGTGATTGTAGGGCACGAAGAACAGGATCTTCCGGGTGTCCTGCGACAGCACCGACAGGTCGGACTGTAGCCGATCCAGCGCCGGATAGCGCCAGGTTGCGGGCGTGCCGCTGCGCTCGCCCGGCGGGATGTCCGGACCGGCTTCCCGCAGATGCAGGGCAACGCGCGCGGGATCGTACTCGCTGTCCGGCGGAACGAAGCTGGTGTAGCCGTCACGGCCGTACACCCGTCGCTTGACGCCGAGCAGGATGCCGAACTGCTGGCCGGCTTCCTGCACTGCGTAGAGGTTGAACATCTCACCGTAGCCGCGCCACGGCTTGTCGTCATACATCCACTCGGGGAATGGCCGCGGCGTCAGTTTCTCGTACGTCTCGCCGGTCACGCAGCGGCGCACGTCGAGCCCGATCACCACCACGCGCGCCATTGGATGCGCCCGCGCGAACACCGCCATCAGGCGTGACTGCTCGTAGACCGTCGCATCGTTCATCGCGAGGTTGGCGAAGCGCGCGCCGAATGCCGCGTCCAGCATGGCCGGGCGCAGCAGCCGACTGGTCGACGTGCCGAAGACAGCGCTGTCAAACCTGTCCGAACGCGCCAGTGCGGGAAACGAGAACCGCGCATTGGTCGCCACCGGCACGCGATCGGCCGGCGGCGACAGCGGCAACGTATCGAACGGGTCCACCAGGACGATGAACAGATAAATCCCGACAGCCAGCACCGCGGCCGTGCCGACCGCGACGCGGAAGAAGCGGCGCCAATCAGAACTGGAAGTAGATGAAGACATTCGGCAACCGGCCGCCAACCAGCAGCAGCAGATAGGCCAACAGGGCACCCGCCGGCATCGCCAGCCAGGGATTCGGTTGCAGCCTGGCCAGTGCCGCTTCCTGGCTGGTCGGACCCAGCAATGCGATGGCCGTGCCGCCGACCAGCGCTGCGACGAACTCGCGATCCAGCAACAGCGTGCCGAGGCCGTGTTGTCCCAACATCGACAGCAGCACGTCGCCGGCGGTGGCGAAATCGGCGGAGCGGAACAGCACCCAGCCCGCCATGACGAACAGCAGCGTCAGCGCCCACGCGACGCCACGCGGCAGGCGAAGGCCCCAGCCTGCCCAGACATGATTGACCGCCAGCGCCGCGCCATGCAGGCCGCCCCAGGCAACGAACGTCCAGTTGGCGCCATGCCACAATCCGCCCAGCAGCATCGTCAGCACCACATTCGCCGCCTGCCGCAACACGCCGCAGCGATTGCCGCCGAGTGGAATGTAGAGATAGTCGCGCAGGAAGCGCGACAGGGTCATGTGCCAGCGACGCCAGAAATCCCGGATCGATACCGCGCGATACGGCGCGTTGAAATTCATCGGCAGCCGCAGGCCGAACATCAGCGCCAGGCCGATCGCCATGTCGGAATAGCCGGAAAAGTCGAAGTAGATCTGTAGCGTGTAGGCAGCGGTCGCCGCCCATGCCTCGATGGCGGTCAGCGACGCGCCCATCGCCTTGCCGAACAGCGGGTCCGCAACCATCGCCAGCGTGTCGGCCAGCGCCACCTTCTTCGTCACGCCGATTACGAACAGCACGAAGCCGCGCGACAGATTCTCCCACACCTCGGGACGGCGCGGATCAAGGCTGAACTGGTGGATGATCTCGTTGTGCCGGACGATTGGCCCGGCGATGAGTTGCGGGAAGAATGTGACGAACATGCAAAAGTCGAGAAAGCCGTAAACGTGCCGGTCGCCGCGACGCAGGTCGATTAGATAGGAGATCTTCTGGAACACGAAGAAGCTGATGCCGAGAGGCAGGATCAGGTTCCAGGGATGGAACGCATCGCCGAGCAGCGCGGCAGCCGTGCCGCGAAAAAAATCGGCATATTTGAACACGCCCAGCACCGCGAGGTTGAGCGCAACACCGAGCACCGGGATCCATCGCGCACGATGTGCCCCGAACCATTGTGCGATCAGCCAGTTGGCGATGGTGAGTCCGGCAAGCAGCGGCACGAACCGGATGTCCCACCAGCCGTAGAACGCCAGCGAGGCGAGCACCACGATCGCCTGGCGCGCCGCGCGATGCGATGCGAACGCGTAGTAGAGCGCCAGGACAATCGGCAGGAAGCCGGTGATGAAGGCCTGCGAATTGAACAGCATCAGGCGATGGTCAGGCCTTGGTTCGTCATACTCGCGAAGGCAAGCATCCAGGGCAGCCGACACGACGCAGCGGCACTGCGCCCGGACCCTCGCCTTCGCGACGCTGACGACGTGGTGTGCGCTCCATGGTCATGACCGGGCTTGTTCCGGCCGTCCGTCGCCACTGTGCAGCGGTCGACGATGGAGCGCATGCGGAAGGCTATAATTCCAGCGTCTCCAGCAATCCCGCCATCAACGCCGCGCGCGGCGCCAAATGCTGCCACAGTATGTGCTCGTGGCTGGCGTGCGCTCCGGCTCCGGGGCATCCCAGCCCATCCAGCGTCGGCACGCCCATCGCCGCAGTGAAGTTCCCATCGGAACCGCCGCCGCGATGTTGGCGCGGCAGCGCAATCCCCACCGTCTCGGCAATGCCACGCGCCTTGTCGTACAGCGCCATGATGCCGGGCGCCTCGGCGAACGGCGGGCGGTTCATGCCGCCCTCGACCACCACGCGACAGCCCGGTGTCAGTGCCGTGCTCTCCAGCAACATGCGTTCCATGCGCTCGCCATCGGCCACCGAATTCACCCGCAGGTCGATCTCGCACCCGGCATCCGGCGAGATCACGTTCGGCCGCGAGCCGCCCCACACCGGTGCTGCATTCAACGTGATGCCGTCATCCAGATCGACCATGGCGTGGATGCGCAGGATCTGCCGCGCCAGTTCCACCACCGCCGATGCGCCATCCTGGAAGTTGCCGCCGGAGTGCGCGCCACGGCCCTCCACCCGCATCACGAACCGACCGACGCCCTTGCGCGCCGTGACGCAGGCGCCGCCCGGGCCGGCCGGCTCGGGGATCAGCACGCAGGCCGCCTGTGCAGCCTCACGCTCGATCCATTCGCGCGAGGTCGGGCTGCCGACCTCCTCATCCGGCGTCAGAAGCAGCACGATCGGCCGTTTCGTCCGCACCTTCTGGTGCAGGATCGAACGCACCGCGTGGAAGGCGAGGAAACTGCCCGCCTTCATGTCGTAGATGCCCGGCCCATGCGCCTTCTCGCCGTTCACCTGGTACGGCATGCCCTCCAGCGTGCCGTGCGACCACACCGTGTCGAGATGCCCGGCGACGAATACCGGCCTGCCCACGCCTGGCGTGCGCGCGATCAGGTTGTCGCCGAAGCCGTCGCGGCCCGGGATCCGGGTCAGCGCCGCGCCCGCCCGCGCCAGCTCGCCCTCGGCCACGTCCATCAGGCGATTGACCGAGGCGGGGTCCGTGGTGGGGGTTTCCATCGCTACCCAGCTAGCGAGTTCGGCCAGAAGCTCCTCGGAGCGTCCCACATCGGTTTGCGGCATCGTTGGGTCCTGCGCGGTTGGGGATGGCGGCTGTGTGCACCCGATGGCCGGTGTTTGTCCACGGAGCGACCGGGACGCTATCCGCGCGGCAGCCGGTCCGTGGCATAATCGTCGCCGCACGCTCAGCAGGAGGCTGTCATGACCATGACGCTCGACGTGCCGTTGCTCCGATCGGACACACCTGGCGTGGCCAACGTGCTGCACTTCAACAATGCCGGCGCAGCCCTGCCGCCGCGCCCGGTGCTCGATGCGGTGACCCACCACCTGGCGCGCGAGGCCGCGATCGGCGGCTACGAGGCTGCGGCCGAAGCCGCCGATCGCATTGTGGATGTCTACGATGCCGTCGCTGCGCTGATCGGTGCCCAACGCGACGAGGTCGCGTTCGTGGAGAGCGCCACGCGCGCCTGGGACATGGCGTTCTATGCGGTTCCGTTCCGCACCGGCGATCGCATCATCACCGCGCGGGCGGAGTACGTTTCGAACTACCTCGCATTCCTGCAGATGAAGGCGCGCGTGGGGATCGAGATCGACGTGGTGGACAACGACTCGTCCGGACAGCTCGACCTCGGCGCGCTCGAGCGTACGATCGGTCCGCGTACCAGGCTGATCGCGGTCACCCACGTGCCGACGCAAGGCGGCCTGGTCAATCCGGTTGCCGAAATCGGCCGAATCGCGGCGCGCCACGGCATCCTCTATTTGCTCGATGCCTGCCAGTCGATCGGCCAGCTCGCAGTGGATGTGCGGCAGATCGGCTGCCACATGTTGTCGGCCCCGGGCCGCAAGTACCTGCGCGGCCCGCGTGGCACCGGCTTCCTCTACGTGCGGCGCGACACGATCGGCAAGCTAGAACCGCCGTTCGTCGATCTCGAAACCGCGTCCTGGACCGACGCCGACAGCTACGTCATCCGCGGCGATGCGCGCCGGTTCGAGAGCTGGGAGCGCTTCATCGCCGGGCAGATCGGCCTGGGCGTCGCCGCCCGCTACGCGATGCAGGTCGGCATCGAGGCGATCGAGACGCGGGTCAAGGCCCTGGGGGCGCTGCTGCGGCAGGAACTCGCGAAGCAACCCGGTGTGCGCCTGCACGACCTCGGCGTAGAGCAGTGCGGCATCGTCACCTTTCTCAAGGACGGTGAAGCGCCGGCCAGGACGGTCGAGCGGCTGCGTGCGATGACGATCAACGTCCACATGTCCCGTTCGCCGCGCGTGCCCGCACTCGATCTCTCGGCACGCGGCCTGGACGCGCTGGTCCGCGCCAGCGTGCACTACTACAACGACGAGTCCGAGGTGGAGCGGTTGGTTCGGGCTGTGGCGGGGTAATGGTTATAGTTAGCTATACTAACCCTTTAAACCACCACGGCCAACACCGACATCGGCAACCTTCTCCAGCAACCGAGGCGCCGCCCTGCACTCTCTCCCCCGCCTTCTCCCCTCCGTCAGCCGCGTTGACATCGGTGGGTGAGACCTGCCCCCTCCCATCTCCCTACCCCCTCCCGCAAGGTGAGGGGAGAATACGGGTTGCCCGGCCTGCCGCGTCTCACCAAACGCACTATCGTCTCGCCACATCATACCTTGAGACGAAATCGACCCCTCACTCCTCCGGCGCGACCTTCAGATTGTCCACCAGGATCTTCTGCTTGTCGGTCTTGTGCGGGCTGCCCTCGATCTCGACGATGGCATACGGCACCAGCTTCCCCGGATCGAGGCCGTGCTTCATCAGCTCGTCCTTGCTGCTCTGGAGGAACGCGCAGTCCTCCTCGTCCAGCATGCGAATCACCACCAACGTATAGTCCGGCTGGAAATCGACGCGGGCGATCGGTCCACCCAACGATACCGTCGCGTTGGTGTCGTACGCCGCCGCCGGCTCGTTCCTGTCGTTCTTGCACCCAGCGATCTTTGACGGATCCATTCCGTAGAGCAGGTCATCCAGCTTCCACGCCGCGCCCTCCCGCACGAAACTGAGGGTCAGTTCGCTCTGCGCCGCGGTGCCGGGCGGCGGCGCGCCGGGCAGCCGCTTGCCCGGCGGGAAGGTCTTCGACGCAATCGTGATGATCTCCGCCTTGTCGCCGGCAGCGGTGATGCTGGCGTGCTGGACGTCGAGCTTGTCGGGGATCATCAGCTTGGCCATCGCCAGGAACTCCTGGCGGTCCTTCGCCGTCTTCATCTCCTTTGGTGCATCGGCGCGCGTCTTGGCGCTGCGCAATGCCAGGGCGTCGGGCAACTTCCCGGCGGCGATCGCCTTGTTGTATCCGTCGTAGACCGCCATCAACTGCTGCTGCAGCCCGGCATCGAGCGGCGCGGCCTGGGATGCCTGGGCACCGGCGAACATCAGAGCCGCCGGCATGACGAACCATCGGCGCATCCGCGTTTCCTCCGGTTAAGTGCCACACTGCAATGATACGCCCTGGCACCGGCTTACGGCCACCGGTGCGCGGCCGCCTCGCGGTTGATTTACCAATCACCATCGCCCAGAAAGGCCCCCCGTACAACAGCGAGACCCGCCCTATGACCGGCTACTTCTTCGAAGACCTGCAGGTCGGCCAGACCGCCAGCCTCGGCAAGACCATCACCGAGGCCGACATCCTGCTGTACGCCGCGGTTTCCACCGACACCAACCCTGTCCACATCGACGCCGAGACCGCGAAGCAGTCGATATTCGGCGAGCGGATCGCCCACGGCATGCTGTCTGCCAGCCTGATCAGCGCGGTACTGGGCACCAGGCTGCCGGGCAACGGCACGCTCTACATGCGCCAGTCACTGCGCTTCGCCGCACCGGTGAAGATCGGCGATACGGTGAAGGCCACCGCCACGGTCACTGCGCTCAATGCCGAGAAGAAACGGGCCACGCTCAGCACCATCTGCACCGTCGGCGACGAGGTGGTGATCGACGGCGAAGCCTACGTCCAGGTGCCGTCGCGGTCCTGATGCGCACCTTCCACGACTGGCGCGATCTGCCTGCTGATGCCCGTGGCGCCACCGTCGCGCTGGGCAACTTCGATGGCATGCACCGGGGACATGCGCAGGTGATCCGGGCCGCGCATGCCGCCCGCCCCACGGTGCCGCTCGGCGTGCTGACCTTCGAGCCGCATCCGCGCGAGCATTTCCGACCGGACGACCCGCCGTTCCGCCTGACGCTGTCGGCGGAGCGGGCAGAGGCCCTGGAGGGTCTCGGCGTGGCACTGCTCTACGAGCTACCGTTCGATCATGCGTTCAGCCAGATGTCGGCGGAGGCCTTTGTCTCCGAGATCCTGCACCAGGGACTCGGCGCCCGACACCTGGTCTGCGGCCCCGACTTTGCCTTCGGCCACCGCCGCGGCGGCGATGCGACATTCCTGGCGCGCCGCGCCGAGGCGCTGGGCATGGGACTGACCCTGGTACCCCTGCTGGCCGACGCGGGCGGTCCGATCTCGGCCACGCGCATCCGCCGCGTGCTGCAGGACGGCTACCCTGAGCGCGCGACCGCCGACCTTGGGCGCCCTTGGACGATCCGCGGCGAGGTGGCGCACGGCGACGCACGCGGCCGGACCATCGGGTTCCCGACCGCCAACATCGCGCTGGGCCGCCATCTTGAGCCGGCGCGCGGCGTCTACGCAGTGACGGTGCGGCTGCCGGAGGGCACCTGGCGGCAGGGCGTGGCCAATATCGGTCGCCGGCCGACGGTGCACGAGGGCCCGGAGAGCCGCCTCGAGGTCAACATCTTCGACTTCGACGGCGATCTGTACGGCGCGGACCTGGCAGTGGCGCTGCACGCCTATATCCGCGAGGAACGCAAGTTCCCTGGCCTCGATGCGCTGAAGGCGCAGATTGCCGCGGACGCTGCGGAAGCCCGCCGGCTGCTCGCAGCGGACTGACGGCGGAACCGTCCGCGCCCAGTCGGCAAGGTCAAATGGCGGATGCACCAAACCGCCTCCGAACCTTCATTCCCCTGTCATCAAGTCTGCCACGTGAGCGTCTAGAACCCCGCCCGTTGCCGCAGGAACGGGGAGAAGTACATTGATTAGGACGTGCCACTGGGCCGGGCTGGTTGCCGGCGCTGTCGTGATCAGCCTGGCCGCCGCGCCGGCGAGCTTCGCAGCCAATGCCAAGGACTGTCCAAACGACGGCGTCGTCCGCTTCGGCGTCGAGCCCTACGACACCTCGGCCAAGCTGGTCCCGATTTACGACCACATCGGCAAGCTGCTCGGCGAGAAACTCGGTTGCGAAGTGAAGGTCTTCGTCACCACCAACTACAACGCCGAGATCGAGGCGATGCGCAGCGGCAAGCTGGAAATCGGCGAATTCGGCCCACTCGGCTATGTGCTGGCCCACCAGGTCGCCAAGGCGGAGGCAGTCGCCGCGTTCGGCAACAAGGACGGAAAGCCTGACAGCTACTGGGCTAGCCTGGTCACCTGGCCCGGTTCCGGCATCAAGACGGTCGCCGAGATCCGCGGCCACTCCTTCGCCTTCTCCGATCCCGCCTCGACGTCGGGCCACTTGTTCCCCGCGTACGGCCTGCGCAAGGCCGGCATCGATCCGGACCATGATATCAAGGCACTCTACGCCGGCAGCCACACTTCTTCGTTCGAGGCGCTCTACAACCACAAGGTAGACGCTGGCGAACTCAACAGCGAGCAACTCGAATCCGCCACGCAGCGCGGTCACTATAAGGACGGCGATGTGGTCTTCCTGTGGAAGTCGGACCCGATTCCCACCGACCCGATCAGTGTGCGCGGCGACCTGCCGCCGGAATTCAAGGCCCGGCTCATCACCCTGCTGCAGACGCTCGACCTGAGCGCGCTGCCGGAGGCCGACCGCAAGATCATGGGTCTCGGCGGCAACCACTTCGTGCCGCAGACAGACGGGGCCTACGACGGCATCCGCGACCTGGTGAAGACACTGAACATCGACCTCGAGAAGATGAGCTGAGTCCCCCGTTGCCCGATGAGGCACCGCTGCTGGGCATGCGCGGGCTTTCCCTGCGCTATCCCAACGGCAAGCTGGCACTCGCCGGCGTCGATCTCGACGTGCGGGCCGGCGAACTCCTGATCGTCCTGGGCGGCAATGGTTGCGGCAAGACCACCTTGCTGCGCTGCGTCACCCGCGCGCTGGCGCCGACCGCCGGCGAGGTGTGGCTGAACGGGACAGAAATTTCCCGCCTCGCCGGTGAGAAGCTGCGACGCGCGCGGCTCGATCTGGCGATGATCTGGCAGCAGGCCAACCTGGTGCGCCGGCGCAGCGTCCTGGCCAATGTGGCCACCGGCGCGCTCGGGCGGCACCAGACGCTTTGGACCGCCCTCGGCGGCCTCCCGGCCGAGGAACTGCGCGCGGCGCACGACTACCTGCGGGAGGTCGGGCTGCCCCATCTGGCGACGCAACGCGCCAGCACCTTGTCGGGCGGCCAGGCGCAGCGTGTGGCGATCGCCCGCGCGCTGGCCCAGCGTCCCCTCGCAGTGCTGGCCGATGAGCCGGTGGCCAGCCTGGATCCCGAGGCGGCGCAGGAGATCATGCGACTGCTGCGGCGCCTGGCGCACACCGATGGCCTGGCCGTGCTGTGCGTTCTGCACCAGGTGGATCTGGCCTTCGCCTACGCCGATCGCGTTGTAGGCATGCGCGACGGCCGGGTGGAGTTCAACCAGCCCTGTGCCGGGCTGTCGCGCGCGGCGGTGGATCGGCTCTATCTGGCGGAGGCGGCGTGAGTGCGGTGACCGCCCCCCCGCTCCGGCGGGTGCGCGGCTGGGGTGTGGCGGCCGGACTGGCGCTCCGCACGGTCGGCATCGTGGTCATGATCCTGATCGTCGTGCAGTCGCTGATCGTCGTGCAGGCACGGCCGCAGGATCTGGTCACCGGCTTCCATGGCATGGTGGACATCATCTCGCGGGCGACGCCGCCCGACTTCTCCAAACTGCCGGACGTTGCGTGGCCGACGCTGGAGACCATCGATATCGCGATCTTCGGCACCCTCGCCGGTGTCTGCATGGCGCTGCCGCTGGCGGTGCTGGCGGCGACCAACGTCACACCCTCGCGGGCCCTGTATTATGCCGCACGCGGGATCATCGGCTTCACCCGCGCTGTGCCGGACCTGGTCTGGGCGCTGTTCTTCGTCACGGCGGTCGGGCTCGGCCCGTTCCCGGGCGGGCTGGCGCTGGCAGTCCATTCGATCGGCATGCTGGGACGACTGTTCGCCGAGACCATCGAGACCATGGACATGGCGCCGATCGATGCGCTGTCGCTGACCGGGGCCAACCGGATGCAGGTGTTCACCCATGGCGTGGTGCCGTCGGTGCTGCCGGCGTTGACCGGGATTGGGCTGTACCGGCTGGACGAGAATATCCGGTCGTCGCTGGTGCTTGGCTTCGTCGGCGCCGGCGGCATCGGGTTCGAGTTGCTGACCGCGATGAACCTGTTCCAGTATCGCGAGGTCTCGCTGCTGCTGATCGTGATCTTCGTAATCGTCTTCACCGCCGAGCGGTTATCCGCGGTCTGGCGGCAACGGCTGATCTGAACGGCTCCGCTTGACCCACCGCAACCCGCTCCCCATAGTCGATTCTATGGACCAGATGTATAGGCAGGCGCGAATTATCCGCCCGGCGGCTCGCTGAGCCCCGGGAGAATCTACGCGCCCATCCCATCGCGGCACGTGCGCCGCACCGGACAGCCCTGGACCGACCCATGAACGACGCCCCAGCCGAACCGCAACGCGACTATCGCGACACGGTGTTCCTGCCGCAGACCGCCTTCCCGATGCGCGGCGACCTGCCGAAGAAGGAACCCCAGATCCTCGCGCGTTGGGAAGCCATGGACCTGTGGTCCAGGCTGCGCGCAGCCTCGCGCGGCCGGCCGAAATTCATTCTGCACGACGGCCCGCCCTACGCGAACGGCAACATCCACATCGGCACCGCGTTGAACAAGATCCATAAGGACGTCGTCAACCGTACGCGCCAGATGGCGGGCTACGATGCCGACTACATTCCCGGCTGGGACTGCCACGGTTTGCCGATCGAATGGAAGATCGAGGAGGAATACCGGGCGAAGAAGAAGGACAAGGATGCGGTTCCGGTGCTGCAGTTCCGCGCCGAGTGCCGCGCCTATGCCGAGCACTGGCTGGCGGTGCAGATGGCCGAGTTCCGCCGGCTCGGCGTCGAAGGCGCCTGGCGCGAGCGCTACGCCACCATGGACCATCCGTCGGAAGCCGCGATCGCCAACGAGATCTGCAAGTTCCTGCTCAACGGCGCACTATATCGCGGCCTGCGCCCCGTGCTGTGGTCGCCGGTCGAGAAGACCGCACTGGCCGAGGCCGAGGTCGAGTACCACGACCACACCTCGACGACGATCTGGGTGCGGTTTCCGGTGACACGCGCAGCCGATCCCAAGTTGCATGATGCATCGCTGGTGATCTGGACCACGACGCCATGGACGATGCCAGGCAATCGCGCGATCGCCGCGGGAGCCGGGTTCGACTACGCGCTGATCCAGGTCGATGCCATCGAAGCGAATTCGCTGGCGCGCGCCGGCGAGAAGCTGGTGGTCGCGCTCGAACTGCTGCCGCAGTTCCTCAAGGATGTGGGGATTGCGACGCATCATGTCGTGCACGTGTTCAAGGGCGCCGACCTGGCTGGAACCGTGAGCGTGCATCCGCTGCACGGCCGCGGCTACGACTTCGACGTGCCGGTCCTGTTGGGCGATTTCGTCACGCTGGAGGCCGGCACCGGCCTGGTGCACATCGCGCCGAACGCCGGCGAGGACGACTTCGTGCTGGGCCGCGAGCACGGCCTGGAAGTGGCGGACACTGTGGGCGACGACGGCACCTACAATGCCTGGGTGCCGCTGTTCGCCGGCGTGCATGTCTACAAGGCGGACGAACCGGTATCCGCCGCGTTGATGGATGCCGGCGGCCTGCTGGCACGCAGCAAACTGGTGCACTCGTATCCGCACTCCTGGCGTTCCAAGGCGCCGCTGATCTTCCGCGCCACGGCTCAATGGTTCATCCGTCTCGATGGACCCGAGCACATCCGTGAGACGGCATTGGCGGAGATCGCCAGGACACAATTCGTCCCCGAGCAGGGGCGCAACCGCCTCGGCTCGATGGTCGCCGGCCGACCGGATTGGTGCATCAGCCGCCAGCGCGCGTGGGGCGTGCCGATCACCGTGTTCGTGGACAAGCGCACCGGCGAGCCGCTGCGCGATCCGGCCGTGGTGTCACGCATCGTGGAGGCGTTCAAGGCCGAGGGCGCGGATAGCTGGTACTCGTCGCCGCCGCAGCGCTTTCTCGGCAACGACCGCAACCCGGACGACTACGAGCAGATCATGGATATCGTCGATGTCTGGTTCGAGGCCGGCTCGACCCACGCCTTCGTCCTGGAAGCCCGCAACCTGCCGTGGCCGGCCGATCTGTACCTGGAAGGCTCCGATCAGCATCGCGGCTGGTTCCAGTCGTCCCTGCTGGAGGCGATCGGCACCCGTGGCAGGGCGCCGTTCAAGGCGGTGCTGACCGATGGCTTCGTGATGGACGAACAGGGACGCAAGATGTCGAAGTCCCTGGGCAATGTCACCGCGCCGCAGGAGGTCGCCGACAAATACGGTGTCGATATCCTGCGGCTGTGGGTGATGATGTCGGACACCAGCGAAGACCTGCGCATCGGGCCGGAAATCCTGAAGCAGCAGGCCGAACTGTATCGCCGCCTGCGCAACACGCTGCGCTGGCTGCTGGGCAGCCTGGCGGGCTTCAGCGATGCGGAGGCCGTGTCGTACGACGAGATGCCGGAACTGGAGAAATGGGTCCTGTACCGGCTGACCGAACTGGACGCACGCATCCGCGCCGCGGTGCAGAGCTACGACTGGACCGGCGTATATCCCGAGCTGCACAATTTCTGCGCCACCGATCTGTCGGCGTTCTACTTCGATGTCCGCAAGGATGCGATCTACTGCGACCGTCCCGACAGCCTGCGCCGCCGTGCCGCACGCACGGTGCTGGACCAGCTGCATCGCTGCCTGACGACATGGCTCGCGCCGGTGCTGTGCTTCACGGCCGAGGAGGCGTGGTGCGCCCGCTTCGGCGACAGCGACAGCGTGCACCTGCAATTGTTCCCGACGTTGCCAGTCGGATGGCGCGACGACACGCTGGCGCAGCGCTGGGAGGCGATCCGCGCTATCCGTCGGCGCATCACCGTGCCGATCGAGGAGGCACGGCGAGCCAACACGCTTGGATCGTCGTTGCAGGCGGCGGTCCGCCTGCCGCTGACCGCCGATGAACGGGCACTGCTCTCGCCTGGCGAATGGGCCGAGGTTGCCATCGTTTCCGCGCTCGACATCGTCGGTCCCGACGACGAGGCTGCGGTCGAAATCAGCGTTGCACGCGGGGACAAATGCGCCCGTTGCTGGCGTGTCCTCGAGGAGGTCGGCAGGCAGCCGGGCCATCCATCGCTTTGCGCCCGCTGCACGGACGCCGTGGAATCGGGGCTGGTTTGCCGGGTATGAGGACTGGCAACCCACCACTCCCCCTCCCCTTGCGGGAGGGGGTTGGGGGGAGAGGACACCGGTCGGTCTCCTGTCCCTTCCCCCCACCCCCCTCCCGCAAGGGGACGGGGAGTGCCGCATGACCCAAAACCGCCTCACCGCCCTCGGACTGGTCGCGGGGCTTGTTGTCCTGGCCGCCGACCAGGCCAGCAAATGGTGGATCCTCAACGGGATCCGCCTGCCCGAGGTTGGCCAGATCGTGCTACTGCCGGTGCTGAACCTCACCTTCGTGCGCAACACCGGCGTCACGTTTGGGCTGCTGAACGGCTTCGGCCAGTGGGGCTCCGTGCTGCTGGCCGCCGTGGCGCTCGCGGTGGTCGCGGCCCTCGCCGTCTGGCTCCGCCGCGCGGAGACCCGCCTCGTCGCCATTGCCCTCGGCGCCATCGCCGGCGGCGCGGTCAGCAACGTCATCGACCGGCTGCGTTTCGGCTGGGTGGTGGACTTCATTCACGCCCATCTCGGCGACTGGTCGTGGTACGTGTTCAATGTGGCCGATGCGGCCATCGTCTGCGGCGTGACAGCCCTGGTGATCGACAGCCTGATGCCCCGCGGACGCCGTTCCGGTTCGCCCGAGGACGCCTCCACCTGATGACGTTCTTGCGACCCGGCGTGGTCTCCGGCTAAGACAGCGGCGTGATGCTGGCATCAACCAAATGCTGGACGACGGCCCTCCTGCTGGCTGCCTGCAGCGCGGCCCTGGCTGGCTGCAGCGGCGATCAGTTCGGCCGCACCTTCGGGTTCATCCACGACGCGCCAGATGAGTTCACGGTGACCACGAGGGCGCCCCTGGCGATGCCGCCGAACTTTGCGCTGCCAGCGCCCAAGCCAGGTGCAATTCGGCCGCAGGAGCAATCCGAGCGAGCCCAGGCGGAACAGGCCCTGGTGCCGCAAATGGCCCTGGGGACGCCGGCCAGCGCCACCAGTCCGGGTCAGCAGGCGCTGGTGCAGGCAGCGGGTCCGCCGGCGTCGCCGGAAATCCGCACGGCAGTGGATCAGGAGGCCCAGCTCGAGCGGCCATCGCAGAACTTCACCGACAAACTGATGTTCTGGCGGAAGCCCCAGCAGCCGGGGACCGTGGTGGACCCCCAGAAGGAGGCCCAGCGCCTGCGCGAGAACGCGGCCCTCGGGCAGAACCCGGAGTCGGGCGATACACCCATCGTCCAGCCGAAGCGGCGCGGCTGGCTGGAGGGGATATTCTAGCACCGGGACCGGGGGGCCTGGACGTCCCGCATTTCATCCAGGTCGGCGCGGTGCCGGTGTTCGCCGGCGCCGGCAGCGGTGACCTGATCTGCCGCTGCGGCAACTCCATCCTGATTGCCGGCTACGCGCCGCAGAATGTCCTGGCGGTTCGCATCCGATGCTTCCGCTGCGGTGCGGTCACCACGACACCCGGACTGCCGGCGGGCGAGATCCTGCCAGGTGACGCTGCGGCCGTGGCACAAACCGAGGTGCCTATGCTCTCGCCGCGCGTGCTGCCGGCCGGCAGCGTGCTGTTCGCCCAGGGCGCAGCAACGCGTGCATATGCGCTGACCCGGCCGCGTGATCCGCCTGCCGAACCGATGCTGGTCTCGCCCGCCACGCTGGAGTCGGCGGCGGCCGACTATGGCCGGCTGACCGGCGGCGCCCTGCAAACGCATATCGCAGCATCGCCCTCGGCTATGGAACCGTGGCACGGCGACTATCCGTTCGCCTGGTCGCTTCTGCGGCTGCGCGAACAGGTCGGCAAGCCGGACTGGAGCTGGCTGTATCAGAACGACGATGCGATGGCGGCGATGCACATCGCCTCGATGCACCATTTCATGGCGTGCTGGGGGGAGCATCCGCTGCTGGACCAGCTGGCATTGCCGCTCGCGGCGCCCGGACAGTTCCTCCGCACCATGGGCACGTTTGCCGTCGCCAAGCTGCTCTACGACGCCGGCAACCGGGTCGGATTCACCGTCCCGGCCACCGGCGAAATCGAGTTGCGCTGCCACTTCACGACGGCGGCCGGCGAGCCGCTGAGCCTCGCGCTGCAATCGCCCGACGCCCTGCAATGGCGGGAACGCGAACGCTGGAACCCGACGGTGCTGGCCACGGTTGTGACGCAGGCGCTGGCCGCGGCGCACGGCCAGGTCAACAGTCGCAGACCAGGGATCGTGATCCTGACCGCCTCGATCCTGCAGCCCGGCTTCGACCAGGCGCTGGTGGACAGCATTCACGCAGTGTTTCGGTCGATCAGCCGCAGGCATCGTGGGGTGGCGGCGGTAGCCGTCGTGGTGCCGAAGGTGTTTCCGGTCGCTCAGCTTGACCGGGTCGGGTTTGGCTATGGGTTCTATCCGCTCCGCAATCCAGGCTTCGCCGGTGAGAACCCGATCCGGATCGGGTCGGCGGCAGATTTCAGTTAGGCAAGCAAGGTTCCACACAGAGAACGCCAAGGAGCACAGAGAGCCACCGAGAAGGATTTGAATGCGCTGCGCGCGAAGCGCACTGGATTGCTACTTCGGTGGCCCTCTTTGGTCATTGGCGTTCACTGTGTGGCACCTTGCTTCCTAGCTTGCTTCCTCGCCTCCCCCACGCCACGCTCGCCGCATGACGTTCGCACGCACCATCCTCACCGCCTTGCTCGCCGTCATTCCGATCTATCCCGCTGCTGCGCAGGACTTACGAATGGGCGTGCAGTCGGCTTTCGTCATCGATCCGCACATCCTGTTCCTCGGTCCGAACATGGCGGCGGCACGGCATCTCTACGATTCGTTCGTCGGCAAGGACGCCGATGCGCACTGGGTGCCGACGCTTGCGGAAAGCTGGCAGCAGCTCGACGCGTTCACCTGGGAATTCAAGCTGCGCCACGGCGTGCAGTTCAGCGACGGTTCACCGTTCACCGCCGAGGATGTCGTCGCCAGCGTGAAGCGCATCCCGGCGATTCCGAGCAACCCCGGCCCCTATACCTCCAACCTGCGCACCATCGTCAGCACGGTCGCGGTGGATCCGTACACCGTGCGCGTCACCACCGATCGCGCCAACCCGCTGCTGCCCGGCCAGTTCACCAACGTGTTCATCGTGTCGAAGAACGTGGTGAACGCCACGCCGGAGGATTTCTCCTCGGGTCGTGCCGCGATCGGCACCGGCCCGTTCCGGGTGGTGTCGTTCCGCTACGGCGAGAGCATGGCGCTGGAGCCCAACCCGCACTACTGGGCCGGCAAGGTGGCGTGGCGCCACGTGACGGTCCGGGTGATCGGCAACGATGCCGCGCGCGAGGCGGCGCTGCTCGCCGGCGACCTTGACCTGATCGAGAACGTGCCGCCGGAGGATGTCGCGCGGCTGAAGGACACCAAGGGCATCGCGGTGTTCGGCCGGCCGGCCGATCGCGTCGCCTTCCTGCTGCCGAACGTCGCGCGCGACACGCTGCCGCTGCTGACCGACCGGCAGGGCGAGAAGTTGGACAGCAACCCGCTGCGCGACCTGCGCGTGCGCCAGGCCATGTCACTCGGCCTCGATCGTCGTGCGCTGGTCGACCGTGCGTTGTCCGGCCAGGGCGCGGCCACGTTGCAACTCGTGCCGGAGGGCTTCGGCGGGTGGGATCCGGCTGTCGCCGTCCCCGCGGTCGACGCCGCGG
Organism: Acetobacteraceae bacterium; assembly: GCA_036265005.1. Classification (GTDB taxonomy): domain Bacteria; phylum Pseudomonadota; class Alphaproteobacteria; order Acetobacterales; family Acetobacteraceae; genus JAMXLO01. The sequence continues at coordinate 21,378 of DATAPW010000104.1, forward strand.
CAGCGAAGCGCAAGCTGGCGGAGGCCGGCTATCCGGATGGCTTCGGCATGACGCTCGCCTGCCCGAACGATCGCTGGGTGGACGATGCGCGCGTGTGCCAGGCCATCGCGCAAATGCTGTCGCGTGCCGGCTTCGCGATGAAGCTCGAAACCATGCCGGGCAGCGTGTTCTTCCCCCGCTCGCGCTACGGCAGGAATGAGTATCCGGTGATCCTGTACGAGCTGTCGTTGTCGTCGCTCCGCGACGGGCAGTACATCCTGCAGGTGGTGGCGCAGTCGGTGGACGAGAAACGCGGCATCGGCGACGGCAACCGCGGCGGGTTCTCCGACCCGGAACTCGACCGGCTGATCGAGGCGGCCGTGGTGCGCAATGATCCCGGCCGCGACGCGGCGATCCGCGGCGCGCTGGCCGCCGCGGTGGAGCGGCTCGGCATCATCCCGATGTATGTCGAGCCGACAATCGCCGCGACGCGTGGCGGCATCGTGTATCATCCGCGGCTGGACCAGCAGATGGTGGCGACCGAGGCAGTGCCCGCAATTCCGTAGGATAGGTTGAGCGCAGCGAAACCTATCGGCGCAATACGGTTGGTCTGGACGCTCCGCCGCATTTGCCGCACGCTCCCGGCAACCTCGGAGGAGCACTCCTATGTCGCATCGCCCTACCGTCTACGGCACACGCCACGCCGTCTCCGCCGGCCACTACCTGGCCGCGGCGGCTGCGTTTTCGATCCTGGAAGCCGGCGGCAATGCGATTGACGCGGGCTGCGCTGCCGGCATCGCACTCGGCGTGCTGCAGCCCGACCTGGTGAACGTTGCCGGCGTGGCACCGATCATGATCCGGCTGGCGAACGGCCACGTGGAGAGCATTGCCGGTCTCGGCTGGTGGCCGAAATCCCTGCCCGCCGATATCTTCATGCGCGAACACGGAGGGACGATCCCCGACGGCGTGCTGCGCACCGTCATCCCCGCCGCGCCCGATGCGTGGATCACCGCGCTGCAGCGCCACGGCACGATGCGCTTTGCCGACGTGGCATCCTATGCAATCCGCTACGCCGGCGAAGGCTTCGCGGTCTATCCGCTGCTTGCCACCTCGATCGCCTCGCACGAGCACGAGTACCGACGCTGGCAGTCCAACACCGCGATCTACTTGCCGAACGACCGCGTGCCGAAGTCCGGCGACAAGTTCGTGCAATCCGACCTGTCACGCACGCTGCAATACATGGCGGACCAGGATCGCGCCGCCGGACCGGATCGCATGAAGGGGCTGCAGGCCGCGCACGATGCGTTCTACCGCGGCGACATCGCGCGGGAGATCGCCGCGTTCCAAAAACGCGAGGGCGGCTACCTGACGATGCAGGATCTCGACGAATACCATTCGCCCATCGAGCCGGTGGTGCGGCGCGCCTGGCGCGACCATGAGCTGATCACCTGCGGCCCGTGGTGCCAGGGCCCCGCGCTGCAGGAGGCGGTGGCGCTGGTGGAGCGCTGCGGCATTGCCGACCTGGCGCACAACTCGCCCACCTACCTACACCGCATCGCCGAATGCGTGAACCTGGCGATGGCCGACCGGGAGTATTTCTTCGGCGATCCGGCGCTCGTCGATGTGCCGGTCGATCACCTGCTCGATCCGGCGACCATCGCGCGCCGCGCGTCGGCAGTGCGCGACGACCGTGCGTTCGGCGAGATGCCGGCGCCGCTCGATCGTACCAACCTGCCGCATCTGGCAAGCCACGCGGACCTGCCGAAGGTGGAGGCCGACACGTCGTATTGCTGCGTGGTCGATCGCTGGGGCAACGCGTTCAGCGCCACGCCGTCGGACGGGTCGGGCAACGTGCCGGTGGTGCCGGGCCTGGGGATCACGCCGTCGGGCCGCGGTTCGCAGAGCCGACCGGATCCGCGCCATCCCGCCGGCGTGGCGCCGGGCAAGCGGCCGCGGCTGACGCCCAACCCGGCGATGGTGGTGACCAAGGCGGGCGGTGTCATGCCGTTCGGCACGCCGGGCGGCGACGTGCAGACCCAAGCAATGCTGCAGGTGATGCTGAACATCTTCCAGCACGGCATGGAGGTGCAGGACGCCATCGAGGCGCCACGCATCGCCAGTTACTCGTTCCCATCATCGTTCGCGCCATTCGAATATTTCCCGGGACGGCTGGCGGTCGAGGGCCGCATTGATGCGGCGACCCGGGCCGATCTGGCGTCGCGCGGACACGAGGTGCGGGACTGGCCCGAGTGGACCTGGCTCGCGGGTTCGGTAGAGGCGGTACTGAGCGATCCGGCGACCGGGATGATCGCGGCAGGCGCCGACCCACGGCGGCCGGCCTACGCGATCGCGATCTGACAGGACCACTGTGCAGTTGGTCCCGCTGCAAGGTTCCACACAGAGAGCAACCGAGGGAACACAGAGAGCCACTGAGAAAACGAAGCCATAGCGCACTGCGCGAAGCGGCTTTTTCCTGCCTTCTGGGTGGCTCCTGCCATGACCTGAAAACGGATCCAACCGCGCAGTCAAGGTTGCTGCACTTGCCGAACACGCAGGTGAGAAACCGGCGGACCGGGCGTATACTGCCAACATGAGCCAGCCGACGACTCGCCAGGCCGCCTTCGCCCGCCTGTCAGCCTTGGCAGCAAGGCAGGACGGACGGCGGATCACGCCGCTGTTCGCGGCCGCCCCCGAACGGGCTCACAGGTTCAGCGCAACCCTCGACGACCTGGGCCTCGACTACTCGAAGTCCGCCATCGACACCGAAGTGTTGGAAGCCCTGTTCGAACTCGCCGGCACCGCCGACCTGGAGGGCTTCCGCCGCCGGCTGTTCGCCGGTGAGATGGTGAACGTAACCGAACACCGCGCCGCGATGCACATGGCGCTGCGCTCGCCGGCGGACGCCGGGCTGAAGGCGACCCTCGCCGGCAGCGTCGAGGACGCCTCGAAAATCGCCGCCGCCGAACGCGACCGCATGCGGGGGTTCGTGACCGCCGTGCACAACGGCAACAGGCGCGGCGTAACCGGTGAGCGTTTCGCACACGTGGTGAATATCGGCATCGGCGGTTCCGATCTCGGCCCACGCGTCGCCACCGAGGCGCTCACCATCGGTCGCAGCGACGTGCGCATGCAAGCGCGCTTCCTGTCCAACGTGGATGGCCACGCATTCCTGGCCGTGACCCAGGACCTCGATCCGGCGCGGACACTGTTCCTGGTCGCCTCCAAGACCTTCACCACACTGGAAACCCAGACCAACGCGCGGGCAGCGCGCGCTTGGCTGGCCGGCGCGCTCGGCGAGGCGGCGGTCGGCCAGCACTTTGTGGCCTTATCCACCAACCCGAAGGCGGTGGCAGCATTCGGCATCACACCCGAGCAGACCTTCGGTTTCCGCGACTGGGTGGGCGGACGCTATTCGTTGTGGTCGTCGGTCGGCCTGGTGATTGCCCTGGCAGCCGGCTGGGACAAGTTTCAGGCAATGCTCGACGGCGCCTGGGCGATGGACTGCCATTTCCGCGATGCGCCGCTGCGGCAGACCCTGCCGGTGCTGCTGGGACTGGTCGGCGTGTGGCATGTCACCGCCCTCGGCTGCGCGACACATTGCGTACTGGCGTACGACGACAGGCTGCGTCGGTTGCCGGCGCATCTGCAGCAGCTCGAGATGGAGAGCAACGGCAAGCACATGACACTGGCCGGCGTGCCGACCGGCTGGGACACCTGCCCGATCCTGTTCGGCGAACCGGGCACCAACGCGCAGCACAGCTTCATGCAGTTGGTGCACCAGGGCACGCGCCCGGTCCCGGTGGATTTCATCGTGGCAGCGAACCCCGACCACGACCGGCCGGAGGCGCACCGGGCGCTGGTGGCCAATGCGTTCGCCCAGGCCGAGGCGCTGCTGCGCGGCCGGTCCGAAGCGGAAATCCGCACGGAGATGGCAGCAAAGGGCGCGCCGCCGGCAGAGATCGACGCAGTCGCACCGCATCGCGTCTGCGTCGGCGAGCGGCCATCCAACACGATCCTGTTCCGGCGACTGGACGCCTACAGTCTCGGGCGGCTGATCGCGCTGTACGAGCACAAGGTGGCGGTGCAGGGCTGCATCTGGGACATCGACAGCTTCGACCAGTGGGGGGTGGAGCTGGGCAAGGAACTGGCAGGTGGGATCCTACCCGAGCTCGAGCCCGGCGTGGTGCCTGGGGCACACGATTCGTCCACCACCGGACTGATCGCGCGGTTCCGGGCGCTGCGAGGGGAGAACTGATGCGCCCGCGGCATGAGGCAAGGTTTCACACCGAGAACGCCGAGGACCACGGAGAGCCACTGAGAAGTCAGAGCGTGGCGCTCCGCGCGAAGCGCATGATGCTTTCTCTTTGGCTCTCGGTGGTCCTCGGTGGTCTCTGTGTGACAGCTTGCTGCAAGGCCTGACCGGATGCCGGCGATCCGCATCCTGCCGGCCCACACCGTCAACCGCATTGCGGCGGGCGAGGTCATCGAACGCCCTGCCGCCGCGGTAAAGGAACTGGTGGAGAATGCCCTGGACGCCGGCGCCGCGCGCATCGCCGTTGCCCTGGAAGGCGGCGGTATCGACCGCATCGAGGTGACCGATGATGGCTGCGGGATGGACGCCGCCGGCCTCGCGCTGTCGGTCCTGCGCCACGCCACCTCGAAGCTGCTGGACGACGACCTCGTGCGCATCGCGACATTGGGCTTCCGTGGCGAGGCACTGCCCTCGATCGGCGCAGCGGCTCGCCTCGCCATCACGTCGCGCCCGCGCGAAGCGGCGCACGCGTCGGAAATCCGCGTCGAAGGTGGCCGGCTCACCGACGTCGCCCCAGCCGCCGGGGCACCCGGAACCCGGGTCGTGGTGCAGGACCTGTTCTTCGCCACGCCGGCGCGGCGCAAGTTCCTCAAGCAGCCGCGCACCGAGGCGGACCACGCCGAGACGGTGGTGCGCCGGCTGGCCCTGGCGGCGCCGTCTGTCGCCTTCCGGCTGGAGTGCGATGGCCGCGTCGCGTTCGACCTTCCGCCGCAGGAGCGTGCCGACCGGGTGGCGGCGCTGTTCGGCCGCGAGGCCGCCGAGGCGATGGTCGAGGTGGGCGGCGAACGCGGCGATCTGCGCATCGCCGGCTTCGCCTGCTCGCCGGCGGTGACACGGGCGACCGGAGCCGCGCAGGCGCTGACGGTGAACGGCAGGCCGGTCGCCGATCCGGTGTTGAAGGGCGCGGTACGCGTCGCCTATCGCGACGTGATTGCCGCGGGGCGCCAACCGGTCGTGGCGCTCTGGCTCGACCTGCCGCCCGAGGAGCTCGACGTCAACGTGCATCCGGCGAAGACCGAATTGCGCTTCCGCGACGTCGGGGCCGTGCGTTCCCTGGTGATCGGCAGCCTGCAGCGCGCACTGGCCGGCGGCGCCGGAACCTCGCTGCCGGCACCGCGACCCGCGTTGCATCTGCAATATTCGCGCCCGTCGCCGATGCCGTACCGGTCGGTGCCGCTGCCCGGGATGGCGGAGGCGCCGCTGGCGTTCGGCGCCTCACCGGCCGCGCGCATGCTGCCGGTCGCCGAACCGCGGCCTGAACATCCGCTGGGCGCGCCGGTGGCACAGGTACTCGACACCTACGTCATCGCGGTCGCAGCCGACGGCTCGCTGGTGCTGGTCGATCAGCACGCCGCACATGAACGGCTGACCCATGAGGCGTTGCGCGAGCAGATGCTAGATGGCGGCGTGCGGTCGCAGCCGCTGCTGTTGCCGGCGGTGGTGGACATGCCACCGGCCGATGCCTCGCGCCTGCTGGCACGCAGCGACGAGTTGCACCGGCTTGGCCTGGAGATCGAGGCGTTCGGTCCCGGTGCAGTGATGGTACGCGCCCTGCCGGCTCCACTCGGTGCGCCCGACCCTGGCCCGCTGTTGCGCGACCTCGCGGACGAGCTGGAGGAGCTGGACGAGGCCACCGCATTGGCCGCCCGGCTCGATGCGGTGATCGCGCGGCTGGCGTGCCACGGATCGATCCGCGCCGGAAGGCGGCTCAACGGCGCCGAGATGGATGCGCTGCTCCGCCAGATGGAGGCCACGCCGCGGGCCGCGACATGCAGCCATGGGCGGCCGACGTTTCTGAAGCTGACGAAAGCGGAGATCGAAAAGCTGTTCGGACGGCGGTAGTGGAGCCCGGTCGCAGGCAAGAAAGCAAGTCATACACAAAGCTACGCAAAGGCTCACAAAGTTCCACAAAGAGTAGAACCAAATCGGCGCTGCGCGCCAGGCCGGTGCCTGCGGGAAGCACCGAGCGCGAAGCGCATTCAAATTTCTTCTTTGCAGGACTTTGTGTGCACATTGCATAGCATTGTGTATGACGTGCTTGCCTACTTGCTTGACCCCGGCAGAGAAACCACCCCAGGGAGGAAAACACCAATGCAGCAATGGTCGACGACGGCCGCCGGTATGGCGCTGGCTGTGTGCCTGTCGATGAACGCGATGGCCGCCGATCCAGGCGTGACCGCGACCGAACTCAAGATCGGCAACACCATGCCGTACAGTGGTCCGGTCTCGTCGTACAGCCCGATCGGCAAGCTGGAAACCGCGTTCTTCGCCATGGTCAACGAGCAGGGCGGCGTCGCCGGGCACAAGATCGACTTCATCTCGCTGGACGACGGCTACAGTCCGCCGAAGACCGTCGAGCAGGCGCGCCGTCTGGTCGAGGAGGACCAGGTCGCGTTCCTGTTCAACACGCTGGGCACCCCGACCAACTCGGCCATCGTGCGCTATTTGAATCAGAAGAAGGTGCCGCATCTGTTCGTCGCGACCGGCGCGGCGAAGTGGGGCGACGAGAAGCAGTATCCCTGGACCACCGGCTTCCAGCCTGACTATCGCACCGAAGCGCAGATCTATGCCAAGTACATCCTGCAACAGAAGCCAGACGCCAAGGTCGCCGTGCTGTATCAGAACGACGATTTCGGCAAGGATTACCTGAACGGCCTGCACGCCGTACTCGGCGACCGCTACGCGAAGATGGTGACCGAAGCCACCTACGAGCCAACGGATCCGACGATCGACAGCCAGATCACCACGCTGCAGGGCTCCGGTGCCGATGTGCTGGTGGTGGCTGCAGCGCCGAAGTTTGCCGCACAGTCGATCCGCAAGGTCCACGACCTCGGTTGGAAGCCGATGTTCTTCATGACCAACGTGTCGATTTCCGTCGGTTCGGTGATCACGCCGGCAGGCGCAGACAATGCGGTCGGTCTGATCAGCACCGGCTACCTGAAGGACCCGACCGACCACCAATGGGACAATGACGCCGGCATGCAGGAATGGCGCGCGTTCATGGCGAAGCACATGCCCGGCGCCGACCTGACCGACGCGAACTACGTGTATGCCTATGCGGCGTCAAAGCTGATGATGCAGGTGCTGAAGCAGTGCAACGGCAACTTCTCGCGCGAGAACATCATGCAGCAGGCTGAGAGCGTGCATGGGCTCGAGCTCCCGACCTTGCTGCCGGGGATCAAGACCAGCACCAGCCATACCGATCACCGGCCGATCAAGGCGATGCGGCTGGAGAAGTGGGACGGCAAGACTTGGGTGCTGTTCGGTGATCTGATCGAAGCGACGGGGTCGTGACGTCCGGGACGCCGGGCCTATCGGCGGGTTGTGCTGCGCTTACCCGCCGACGGCGCCCGCCCTACCCCAGCTTGCCGGCGTATTTCTCCAGGATCTCCCAAGGCTCGTCGCCCAGCTTCGCGCGCCAGTCCTTGTAGAATCCGCCGGCCTTCAGCCCGTCGCGGAAGCTCTGCGTTTCGGCGGTGTTGAACAACAGACCGGCCTTCTCCAGGTCCGCCTGCACCGACTTGTCGCCCTTGGCGATGTCGTCGCGCTCGCGCAGCGCCGCCGCATTCAGGTTGCGCGCGACAATTTCCTTCAGGTCATTCGGCAAGCCCTTCCATGCCGTCGCATTGCAACACGCCCAGTGGCCGTCCCACACATGGTTGGTCAACGAGCAGTACTTCTGCACCTCGTACAGCTTGGTCACACGGATCAGCGTCAGCGGGTTCTCCTGCGCATCGGCGATATGCGTCTGCAGCGCGGAGTAGAGTTCGGTGAACTGCATCGCGAGCGGCGCCGCCTTCAGCGTCTTGAACAGCGTCACCAGGCTCGGCGCGACAGGCGTGCGGATCTTCAGGCCCACCAGGTCGTCCGCAGTCTTGATCGGCTTGGTGCTGGTGGTGATCTGGCGAAAGCCGAGGTCCCACATGTGGTCCATCGCCACCAGGCCGGCCTTCGCGGCGATCTGCCCGCGGATATACTTGCCGAGGTCGCCGTCCATCGCCGGCCATACTTTCGCATAGTCTGACCACGCGAACCCCAGTGCGCTGATTGCCGTCACCGGCAGGATCGACGCAAGAATCTGCCCGGTTGGCTGGCAGAACTCGATAGCGCCGGCGCGCGCCTGCGACATCAGATCGTTGTCGCCGCCAAGCTGTGCGTCGGGAAATACCTGCAATTCCATCCGCCCATTCGAGTCCTTGCCGATCTGCTCGGCTGCTTCGGCCACGCGGATATGGAACGGGAAGGTCAGCGGCGCGGTGTGGGCAAACTTCCAGGAGTATTCCGCCGCCTTCGCGTTGCGCGACAGCAAAGGCGCGGCGAGCGCGGCGCCGAGCAGGGTCCGCCTGGTGGGCTTCATGCTGGGTTTCCTTCCGATTGTTGGTTGCGCCTGTCTTACAGCATGCGACGTCTGTACGGAATCGCGGGGCGGTACGCGAAGTGCTTCCCTGCGGGCCTGCAACAGGAAAGCAGCAAGGAATCGGAACTGCAGATGAACGCGGATCAGCTCTCAGCGAATGACTAATACCGTCGAGTATCGTGCAGAAGGCAATAGAAATCATCTGCGTGCATCCGCGTTCATCTGCGGTTCCAGCAACCTGCTGCGCGCTCCGCCTGGCCTCACAGGAACCCAATCGAAATCCACGGCACCGCCGCCACGATCGCTAGGCCAACCATCAGCGCCGCGAGATAGCGCCAGATGTGCCGCATGCCATCATCGGGATTGCAACGCCCGATGGCGCAGGCGACGTAGTAACCGACGCCGAACGGCGGCGCGAACAGTCCGACGCCCATCGCCAGGATCGCCACCATCGCATAGTGCACCTCGTGGATGCCGACGGTCTTCGCCAGCGGGAACAGCAACGGACCGAACAGCACGATCACCGGAATGCCTTCCAGCACGCTGCCGAGTACCACGAACAACACAATCGAGATAGCCATGAACGACACGGCGCCACCTGGCATCACCGCGATCCATCCGGCGACGACGCGGGAAAAGCCGGACGAGGTGATCGCCCACGCCATGGAGGTTGCCGCACCGACGATCAGCAGGATCGCGCCGGTCAGTGACGCGGTCTGCACCAGCATCGGCCTCAGCCGCGACACATCGAACTGGCGATAGATGAGCAGGCCGGCGAGCACCGAATAGACGATGCCGATAGTCGAGACCTCGGTCGCGGTCGCTATGCCGCCGACGACGGCGCCGCGGATCACGAACGGCAAGGCCAGGGCCGGAATAGCGATCAGGAAGCTGCGGCCGACTTCGTGCATGGCAGCGCGCGGCGGCGTGGCCTGATCCTCCTTGCGGGCACGCCAGCCGACCACCACACACAGGATCAACCCGACCACCAGGCCTGGCAGCAATCCTCCGGTGAACAGCGCGGCGATCGAGATGCTGGTGACCGAACCGATGGTGATCAGGATCAGGCTCGGCGGAATAGTTTCGGTCTGCGCACCGGTCGCCGCCAGCAGCGCCACGAGGTCGCCGCGCTTGGCGCCGCGTTGCTCCATCTCGGGGAACAGCACCGGCGCGACTGCCGCCATGTCGGCCGCCTTCGAGCCGGAAATGCCGGACACCAGGTACATCGCGCCGATCAGCACGAACGACAGTCCACCGCGCACATGGCCAAGCAGGTTCGCCAGGAAGCGCACCATGACCTGCGCCATGCCGGTCATCTCGATCAAAAGGCCGAGGAACACGAACAGTGGCACCGACAGCAGCACCGGGTGCGACATGCCGCTGTCCATCCGCGCCACCAGCACCGAGATCGGCACATGTGTGGCGAACGCCAGGTAGCCCAGGGTCGCCAGGCCGAACGAGAAGGCGATCGGGATGCCGGCAAATACGGTGAGCGAGACGACGCCCAGGAAGAACACGACCAGGTTGCCGCGCCCCAAGGTGAGCAGCACAGGATGCAGCAGCCACAATGCGCCGACGATTGCGGCGACCAGCAGCAGTGCCAGCAGCGCCGGCCATCCCGGCCGCGCCAGGATGCGCAACAGGATTGTCAGCCCCAGCAGCGCGACGCCGACCGGCATCGCCGCGGCACGCCAGCTCATCGAGATGTCGAGCGACATGATGCTGACGATTGACTCGTTGGCAGCGTAGTCGAACGCCGGCAGCAGAATGGCGCCGAGGAATGCCAGTGCGGCGGCAAGTGCGACCAGATCGAAGAAGTAGCGAATCGGCGGCGAACCGATGTTGACCAGCGCGGTCATCCGCATGTGCTCGCCGCGGCGCAGCGCCAGCACGGTGCCAAGCATCGCGAGCCACAGGAACAGCAGCGAAGCCAGTTCGTCCGACCAGATCAGCGGGCTGTGGAATGCGTATCGTGCGACGATGCCGATGAACAGGATGACGATTTCTGCCACGACCAGTAGCGCCGTGCTGGCTTCGAGTGCATGGCCGAATATCCGGTCGAGGCGCACGGCGAGGTCGCCCGACAATCCGCCAGCAGCCACGACCCGATCGCTCGCCGACATGTCCGGCGTCTCCCCCATTTGAGCTGCATCATACGGAAGCCGTTCGCAATGCGCGAACCGTCCGCGTCAGTCCTGGCGCCAGATGCTGATGCGGGCCGCGCCGTGGATGCGCTCGGCGAGCAGCGGCAAAGCGGTCGGCGTCGGTTCGTCGCGCGCGGTTTCGGCAACGATGAGCGCGCCCGGGGCGATGCTGCCAACGCCGTGCAGGCGAGCCAGCACACGCCGCACCAGGTCGTGTCGATACGGCGGGTCGAGGAATACCAGGCTTGGGGTTCCGCTCGGCGATGCGGCAAGCGCGTCGGCCGCCAGCACCGTGCAGCAATCCTCCACACGGCAGGCAGCGATGTTGGCGCGCAGTGCGACCAGCGCCGCGTGATCCTGTTCGATAAAGGTCACGTGCGCCGCGCCGCGTGACAGCGCTTCCAGGCCGAGTGCACCGGTGCCGGCGAAGACATCCAGCACGCGTACACCTTCCACCATGTCACGGCCGCCCCACGCAGCGTGCAGCAGCATATCGAACAACGCCTGGCGCACGCGGTCGGCGGTGGGACGCGTCTGGCTGCCGGTCGGTGCTGCGAGCGTCCGGCCGCGCAACCGGCCGGCAACGATCCTCATGGGTAAGGTGCAGGCAAGCAAGGGTTCACACCGAGAGCACCAGGGACCACAGAGAGCCACAGAGGAGTCAAATCCTGCGCTTCGCGCGAAGCGCTGCGATGCTTCCCCTGTGGCTTTCGGTGGTCCTTGGCGTTCCCGGTGCGAACCCTTGCCTGCGTGCGTACGAACACCGGGCTACACCTCGCGCGGCAGCTGATCGCGCAGCACGCGCACCGGCACTTCGTCCACCGCCCCGCGCGGCAGCGTGCCGAGTTGGAACGGCCCATAGGCAATGCGGATCAGCCGCGTCACAGCCAGCCCGAGATGCGCCATCACACGGCGGATCTCGCGGTTGCGCCCCTCGTGCAGGCTGACGGTGAGCCACGCATTGTCGCCCTTGCGCGAGTCCAGTCCGGCATCGATCGGCCCATACGACGTGCCGTCGATGGTGGTCCCCTTGGCAAGCGCGGCCAATCGGTGCTGGTCCGGCACGCCATGCACGCGCACGCGATAACGCCGGATCCAGCCGCTCGCCGGCAGTTCCAGTCTGCGGGCCAGCGCTCCGTCATTGGTCAGCAGCAGCAGGCCCTCGCTGGTGAGATCCAACCGGCCGACACTGACCACGCGCGGCAGGCCGGGCGGCAGCTTCTCGAACACCGTGGGCCTGCCTTGCGGATCCCGGTGCGTCGTCACCAGGCCGACGGGCTTGTGATAGCGCCACAGCCGGGTGCGTTCGGGCGCATCCACCACCGCGCCGTTCACCACCACGATGTCGCCAGGTGAAACGAAGGTGGCGGGATGCGTCACCCTGGTGTTGTTCAGCGTGACGTTGCCGTCCGCCAGCAGACGTTCGGCATCACGGCGGCTGGCCACGCCGGCGCGCGCCAGCCATTTGGCGATACGCTCCCCACGCGGGGTATCGCTCATGCGCGGCAGGCGGCGAGCAGCGCGTCGAAGATGCGGCGATCGCCGGGATCGATGAAGAACTCCGGATGCCACTGCACCCCGAGGCAGAAGCGGTAGCGTGCGTCCTCTACGCCCTCGATCACCTTGTCCGGCGCGACAGCGTTCACCACGGCGAATGGACCAGGATCGCGCACCGCCTGATGGTGCGCCGAATTCACTTGCATCTCGCTCGCGCCGACGATGCGGTGCAGCCGCGTACCGCTGCGGATGGCGACCGGATGGCCGGCTTCGTGGCGCGGATTGGGCTGCTCGTGCTCCAACGCGTCGGCGAACGAGTCGGGGATGTGCTGGATCAGCGTGCCTCCGAGAGCGACTGCCAGGAGTTGCTCGCCGCCGCAGATGCCAAGGACCGGCATGCCGCGCGCCAATGCGCCGTTGGTAAGGGCCAGTTCGGCGGCGGTGCGGCCCTCCTTCAGCGTCACGGTGGCGTGCCGGTCGCCGTCGCCGTACAGCGCGGGATCGACGTCGAATGCGCCGCCGGTAACGACGAGAGCGTCGATCCGGTCGAGGTATTCCGCCGCGAGCGATGCATCGTGCGGCAGGGCAATGGGCAGTCCGCCAGCCGCGACGATGGCGTCGGCGTAGTTCTGCCGGATCGCATACCAGGGATATTTCGAGTAACCGCCCGGCTGCTCTGCATCGAGGGTCACGCCGATGGTTGGTCGCTTGCTCATGGCGGATCGCTAACCTGCGGCCCCGTGACCAGGCAAGGGTGGAGGGGCGGTGTCGCACCGGCCGGCACGCCGATCTCGTGCGCGTTCAGCGTCAGGGCGACCATGGCGTAGTAGCCGATCAGGGCAGTGAGTTCGACGATGCCGGGGACACCATAGGCCGCAAGTATCCGCCTGTAGGTGGCATCACTTGCGCGATGGTCCCGAAGCAGTTCGGTCGCGTAGTCGTGGATCGCCTGCTCATCGGCGGCCTGGAATGTGCTGCCACCATGCCGCAGTGTCTCGATCGTCTGCTCTGACAGCCCGGCCTTCCGCGCTTCCGGTTCGTGGGAGAACCATTCGAACTGGCAATCCCAAAACCGCCCGGTGAGCAGGATCACGAACTCGCGCAGCCGCGGCGGGAAGCTGGAGTTGAAGCGCAGCACAAGGCCGAGATCGGACCATTTCTCGGCCAGGTCCGGCCGGTGCATGGCGGCGGCCAGCGGGCCTACCGGTGGCGAACGGCGTGGGCCGGACATCATCGCGTCATAGACCCGGCGTTGCGCGTCGGTCATGTTGGCTTCCGAGACCAGCGGGATGCGGGGCATCTCCGTTCTCCTTCGCTGCATTGCTCAGGGGCGATGTTACATGGTGCCGATGAAAATCGCACTGGAGGAGGCCAAGGCGGCCGCCGCGCGCGGCGAGGTGCCGGTGGGCGCAGTGGTGCTTGACGGTTCCGGTGCAGTGCTGGCGCGCGCCGGGAATGAGGTGGAGGCACGGCACGATCCAACCGCCCATGCCGAACTGTTGGCGTTGCGCGCCGCGGCCGCAGGGCGTGGCGATGTGCGCCTGCCGGATTGCGAACTGGTGGTGACGCTGGAGCCCTGTCCGATGTGCGCCCAGGCAATCAGCTTCTTCCGCCTCCGCCGGCTCACCTTCGGCGCCTATGACCCAAAGGGCGGCGGCGTTGACCACGGCGCGCGGGTGTTCGATGCCCCATCGTGCTACCACCGCCCGGAGGTGATCGGCGGCGTGCGCGAGAGCGAAGCCGCTGCGCTGTTGCAAGCGTTCTTCGCGGCGCGGCGGTAGCGGGATCGAGCGGGTGGTGGGTTTCGCTGCGCTCCAACCACCCTACGTCGTGACGTACCCGTGGCTCCCATAGGGAGGGCAGAGCGCAGCGAAACCCACCAATAGCTCGCTAAATCGCCCCTGCATTGCGCAAGCCAGCGATCCGTTCGGCGTCGTAGCCCAACTCTCCCAGCACCTCGTCGGTATCCGCGCCAAGCGCCGGCGCTGACGCGCGTGGCATCGCTTCGCCAGGGAAGCGGAACGCCGGCGGCACCATGCGGAACTCACCGTTCGGATGCGCGTAGCGCCAGACGCGATCCTCTCCGGCGACGAAATCCGAGGTCAGCGCGCGTTCGATGTCATGCACGGGCGCGGCGGGAACCGCTCCGGCGAAGTGCTCCAGCCAGGCACTGGTGCCCCGCTCGGCCAGCGCGGCGTCCAACAGCAGTGTCAACTCGGCGCGATTCTCCAGCCGCGCCTTGAACGTCGCGAATCGCGGATCGTCCGACCACTCCGGCCGCCCGAGCTTCTCGCATAGCACAGGCCAGAACTTCTGCTTGTTGCACATGATGAAGATCCAGCCATCCGCCGTGCGGTAAAGCTGGCTCGGCGTGAGCGACGGATGCGCACCGCGTGGTTCGCGGCCCTGGGCATGTCCGCCGTTGAGGAACCACGCCGCCAGGTAGTTCAAATTCGACAACGCCGTATCGAACAGGCTGACATCGACATCACGCCCGACGCCGGATGCGCGCGCCGCGATTATGCCGCCAAGCAGTGCGGTCGCTGCATAAACCCCTGCCATCATGTCAACGATGGACAGACCGAAGCGTGCCGGCGCCTGGTCGGGTTCGCCGGTCAGCGACAGATACCCGGCCTCGGCCTGCATCAGATAGTCGTAGCCGGGCCATGCGGCGCGGCTGCCTTCGCGGCCGTATGCCGATAGATGAGCGCAAACGATCCGAGGATTGGCCGTCTTCAACTGGTCATACGTGACGCCCAGCCGCGGCGGCTGGTCGCCCCGCAGATTGTCCAGCACCGCATCCGCCGTCGCGACCAGGTCGTGCAGCACCCGCTGCCCGTCCGGCGCGCGCAGGTTCAGCGTTATCGAACGCTTGTTGCGATTAAACGCCTGGAAGAAATGGCTGTCGTCCTCACCGAGAAAATATGGCCCGACGGAGCGGCTGACATCGCCGCCATCCTTCGGATTCTCGATCTTGACCACTTCGGCGCCCATGTCGGCTAGCTGCATGGAGCCGAACGGCCCGGCGCCGTATTGCTCCACCGCCAGGATGCGCACCCCCGCGAGCGGCAGCATCACACCGGATTCCGCGCAACAAGCTGGCGCGCGATGATGATGCGCTGCAACTCGTTGGTGCCTTCGCCGATCACAAGCAACGGTGCATCCCGATACAGCCGTTCAACCGGGAACTCCGTCGAGTAGCCATAACCACCATGCACACGCATCGCCTCGGTGGCGTTCTCCAGGGCCGCCTCGGTGGCGAACAGCTTGGCCATGCCGGCCTCCATGTCGCAGCGATCGCCGCGATCGTACATCTCGGCTGCACGACGCACCAGCAGGCGGCCAGCTTCCGTGCGCGTCGCCATGTCGGCCAGCTTCAACTGGATTGCCTGGTGCTGAGCGATCGGCACGCCGAAGGTCTTGCGCAGCTGGGCATAGCGCAGGGATTCATCCAACGCCGCCTGCGCAATGCCGACGCCACGAGCCGCAACGTTGATGCGGCCGAGTTCCAGGCCAGACAATGCGTGCTTCAGGCCTAACCCCTCCACGCCACCGATCAGCCGATCGGCGGGGATGCGATAATCCTGGAATACGAGTTCGGCGCTGTCGATTCCCTTGTAGCCAAGTTTCTCCAGCTTGCGACTGACGGAGAAGCCTGGACCCTTTTCCGCCAGGAACATGCTCATGCCACGATGCCGCGGTTCAGCGGTCGGATCGGTCTTAACCAACAACGCGAAGCTTGAGCCGTGGATGCCGTTGCTGATCCAGGTCTTGGTGCCGTTCACCACGTAGTCGTTGCCGTCGCGTCGTGCCACGCAACGGATGGCCTGAAGGTCGGTGCCGCAATCGGGCTCGGTCAGCGCCAGGCCGCCGCGCAATTCGCCAGATGCGAAGCGCGGCAGGAATTCCCGCCTTTGCGCCGCGGTACCGTTGCGCTGCACGATAGCCGCCATGATCAGATGCGAGTTGAAGATGCCGGTCACCGACATCCACACGCGCGAGATGCGCTCGACGATGTCGGCGTAGGTCGTGCAGGGCAGACCCAGCCCGCCATACGCCGCGTCAATCGTCGAGCCGAACAGGCCAAGCTCGCGCATACGGGCGACGATGGCCTCGGGATAGATGTCATCGTGCTCCAGTTTGTGCACGTGGGGTGCGACGTCGCGTGCCAGGAAGGCGTCGATCGCATCCAGGATCAGGGTGTCTGTCATGCCGGCAGTATGCGGCGCTACGCTGGTTCGGACAACGCATTGCACGGAGACGCGCCATGTTCACGGCCTACCACCGCATCGGCGAGAACCGCTACCGGGAGCGCCACGGCCTCGGCTTCGAGGATTTCGCACCCGGCCAGCGCTTCCGCCACCGCCCTGGCGTCACGCTGTCGCAGCAGGACAATGCGGATGAAGCGCTGGATACGCTGAATGGGGCGATGCTGCATTACGACGCGCACTACGCCGCCGCCACCTCGTGGCAACGCCCGTTGATGGTCAGCACGCTCACGTTGCAACGGCTGGTGGGCATGGCGAGCAAGACTTATGGGCGCCGGCGCGCGATCCTTGGCTTCGACGACATCACGATGAACGGTCCGCTGTTCGGCGGCGATACCCTGTATGCCGAATCCGAGATTGTCGCGGTGGATGCGGCGACGGCATCGATCCGCACGCTGATCCGTGGCCGCAAGGCAGATGGCGCTGAGGTCGCGCGCATCACCTGCCGCATGGCGATCGAACGGCGCGATGCAGGTGGTGATCCGGCACGGGACATTCGCTTCGCCGCCTACCATGAAGCCGAGGATGGCGCGATGGTGGAGCAGGTCGGGCTGTGGTTCGAGGACTGCTTTGCCGGCGAGAGCTTTGTCCACTCGCCACGCCGCAGCTTCCATCTGGAGGAAGCGAGGGCCCATGCCTGGCGATCACTGGACCTGACGCCGCAGCACCATGTGCCGGAAACCTTCGTGGTCGCCGCGGCAACCGCGCTGACCACGCGTACCTTCGGCCGTGTGGTCGCCAATCTTGGCTGGCACGATGTGCAGCTTCCCACGCAGGTGGCCTACGGCGATACGATCGAGGCGGAGTCAACCGTGCTGGAAACCCGCGCGTCACGCTCGCGGCCTGGCGAAGGCATCATCTCCGTGGTGACGCGAGCCCGCAACCAGCACGGTGCGGAGGTACTGAGCTATCGGCGTACTCTGCTGGTGTATCGGCGCGAGGGTGTGGCGCTTTACGCGAGGGCGGGGTATTGATTGGTTTTCGCCGCGCTCTACCCCTCCTACGCTGGCATCGTGCGCTTTTGATGCGCACGGCCGATCTTGGCGGTTTCCGGATTGTGGCCGGCGATCACTCGCACGCCCTCGTCCAATCGCGCGACGATGTTGGCCGGCGAGCAGCCCTCCAGAAACGCGATGTGATTGCGGCGGCACGCGGACAATACGTGCTCGCGCGCCTCGGCCATCTCGGGCGGATAGGGATCCCGCTGCAACGTGGTGTAGCCCAGCGACAGGCCCAGGTCGCCAGGTCCCATCTCGGCGAAACCCAACCCGGGCACGGCGCAGATCGCGTCGCAGTTGGCAATTCCTTCCGGACTCTCCAGCTTCACGCCGAGCAGCAGCTCACCCTCGGGGTTCAGTGGCCACGGATCGCAGCGTTGCATATACTCCTGTTGTGACAGGCCCCAGACTGGAGCTGCGGTCGACTCGGAGCCGCGGCCGCGTGTGCCGATCCCCAGCCTGCCGTCGCCGCCACGGTCCGGACGGCGGGCGCCATGCATGCGCTCGACCGGCGAGGGAATCGCCTTGTCCACGCCCGCCGGATGGTGCGGATAACGGCAAGCCTCGATGAACGCCCGCACCGCGTCGGCAGTCTCCGCCTGGCAAAGCAGGATGCCATGCACGCCACGGCCAAGAATCTGGCGGAACTGCCACGCGTTGAACCGCACGTTCGCCTCGTCTGTGCCGTTCACCGGCGCCTCCACGATAATTGCGGGCGTGCGGTGACCGGATCGCGTGGGGCCGCCATCCACCAGGCCGCGCAGGTACTCAGCCAGCCCGGCCATATCGAACGCACCATGCTCCATGCCGACATTCATGTAGTCGGCCCAGGTGCCTGCGTCATCGCGCCCTTGCGCATAGGTCAGCACGTGGCCGCTGTGCGGGCCGTCGTAGTAAATCGCCTGGCCCTCTGCCAGCAGTTCGACGGCTCGGTTCACGCGTTTGGCCATGGCGGCTGTCTCCTCATTGTCGCGGCGCAATTCCGCAACCAGCGTAGCCCGCATTGCGGTCGCGCGCGATGGGGGCAGCGCAAGACACACTGCCGTGAACCGGCATCCGAATTGCTCCATTTCAAATCTACGTTAGGCCAATGCCATGCACGTCATGCGTCCAATCTGGCTCTTGCCATCGCGCAATGATGTGTCACGTTACAATGCCCTCATGCGTTGCAAGCAGTTGCGAGCAGAGGTCACAAGATGCTTCGCGCCGGTTGCGCCATCCGCCCGACGCAGGGAGAGCACGATTGTCGCAGGTAGTCGACCAGGATCCGGGCGGCGGCAACGACGCGGCAGACACAGGCAACTCGGCCTTCGTGACCTCGGGCGGCGAGATGGCCGCGCTTATCGCGTCGAAGAATTGGGCTGCGACTCCGCTCGGGCCACAGGAGAACTGGCAGCAGAGCCTGCAGGCCGTGCTGCGGATCCTGGTCACGTCGCGCTACGCCATGTGGCTGGGCTGGGGTCCCAATCTGACTTTCTTCTACAACGATGCCTACCGCTCCATGACGCTGGGCGCTAAACATCCGTGGGCGCTCGGCCAGCCTGCGGCGAAAGTCTGGGAGGAGATCTGGCCTGAGCTGATGCCTCGGGTCGAAACCGTGCTGCGCACCGGGAAGGCTACGTGGGACGAGGGGCTTCTGCTGCTGCTCGAACGTTCCGGCTACAAGGAGGAAACCTACCACACCTTCTCCTACAGCCCGCTGCCGGATGACGAAGGCAAGATCGGTGGCATGCTCTGTGTTGTCACCGAGGACACGGAACGGCTCATCGGCGAACGCCGCCTTGCGACGCTGCAGAAGCTCACGTCGGAGCTTGCGGCGGTCCGCACGGAGACCGATGTCTGCGAGTCGATCCAGCGCGGCCTCGAGACGAACCAATACGACCTGCCGTTCACCCTGACCTACCTGTTCGATGCCACAGACAACGCGGCGCGCCTGGCCTGCCGGACCGGCATCTTCGGCGACCACCCGATTGCAACCGGCCTGATAGACCCGGACGCCGTCGATTCACGTTGGCCGGCACAGGCTATCCTGGACGGCGCGCCACGAGCGATGCTCGATGATCTGTCGTCTTTGCCGGCACTGCCAAGGGGTATCTGGGATGAGCCGCCACGCAGCGCCGTCGCCGTGCCAATCGTCCAGCAGGGCCAATCGCGGCCGGCCGGTATGCTGGTCGCCGCCATCAATCCCTACCGGTCGTTCGACGAAAGCTACGCTGGCTTCGTCAGTCTGGTTGCCTCACAGATCGCCTCCGGTCTGGCCGGTGCACGGGCCTATGAAGCGGAGCGCCATCGCGCCGAAGCCTTGGCCGAGATCGATCGCGCAAAGACCGCGTTCTTCTCCAACGTCAGCCACGAGTTCCGCACGCCGCTGACGTTGATGCTTGGGCCGCTGGAGGACGAGATCGCCAGGCGCGCACCACGCGATGCCGGGCAGCTTGCGATGGTGCAGCGCAACGGCCTGCGACTGCTGCGCCTCGTGAATACGCTGCTCGACTTCTCACGCATCGAGGCAGGCCGAGTCCGCGCCAGCTACCGCCCGACTGACCTATCATCATACACAGCCGAGTTGGCCAGCAACTTCCGTTCGGCCTGCGAGCGTGCAGGACTCGAACTCGTCGTCGACTGCCGACAACTCTCCGCGCCGGTCTATGTCGATGCGGACATGTGGGAAAGGATCGTCCTCAATCTTGTATCGAATGCATTCAAGTACACGCTGCGTGGCGGCATCCGCGTCACGCTGCGGCAGTCGGACGATGGCAACGCTGCAGAGCTGACCGTTGCCGATTCGGGTGTGGGCATTCCGGAACACGAAATTCCGCTGGTCTTCGACCGGTTCCATCGGATCGAAGGTCAGCGCGGCCGCACGCTTGAAGGCACCGGCATCGGGCTGGCCTTGGTCAACGAACTCGTTCGGCTGCATGGCGGCACTATCGCGATCGAAAGCCTTATCGACACCGGCACGACGGTGCACGTGGTCCTGCCATTAGGACGCGTTCACCTGGCGGCCGAGAATGTATCCGGCGACCTCGGGCGAACCACGCCGGAAGGCACTGCCACTGCGGCCTTCGTAGAAGAGGCACTGCGCTGGCTGCCCGATGCCGCGATGGAATCCGGTGACGAACCGGATATGCTGGGTGCCACAAGTGCGCTTGCATCGCTGGGTACCAGTGAGCAACCGCAGGAAGCCACCCGGCATCGCATCGTCCTCGCCGACGACAACCCGGACATGCGTGACTACATGGCCAGGCTGTTGCGCGTGCACTACGACGTGGATACGGCGAACGACGGGGAAGCGGCGTTGCGCGCGGTGCAGGCAAACCGCCCCGACCTGCTGCTGAGCGACGTAATGATGCCGCGACTCGACGGCTTCGAGTTGCTGTCCTCAATCCGCGCGGATCCCCAGCTGCGCGACCTGCCGGTTATTTTGGTGTCTGCCCGCGCCGGTGACGAGGCACGCATCGAAGGCCTGGATGCCGGAGCCGATGACTATTTGGTCAAGCCGTTCTCGGCGCGTGAATTGCTCGCCCGTGTGCGTTCCAATCTGGAGATGGCGCGGGTGCGCCGGTTGGCAGCCGATCAAATCCGGGCCGAGGCGCATCGACTGGAGGTGCTCAATCGCACCGGTATGGCGATTGCGGCCGAACTCGAACTCGAGCAACTGGTACAGACCGTCACCGACGCGGCCGTCGAGCTAACCGGCGCAAAGTTCGGCGCGTTCTTCTACAATGTCGTCAACGACGCCGGCGAAGCCTACACGCTCTACACGATCTCCGGCGTCGAACGCGAGGCGTTTTCCAGCTTTCCAATGCCACGCAACACCGCCGTGTTCGAGCCGACATTCCGCGGCACCGGCGTCGTCCGGTCAGACGATATTCAACGGGATCAGCGATATGGCAAGAGTGCGCCGCATTTCGGCATGCCGGCCGGCCATTTGCCGGTCCGCAGCTATCTTGCGGCACCGGTCATGTCGCGGTCCGGCGACGTACTGGGCGGCCTGTTCTTCGGTCACCCGGAGATTGGAATTTTCACTGCACGGGACGAACTCATTGTCTCGGGCATCGCTGCCCAGGCCGCGGTTGCCATCGACAATGCCCGACTATATCGCGCGAGCCGCCAGGCGGAGGACACGCTGCGCCGGCTGAATGACACTCTGGAGCAGCGTGTCGCCGCAGAAATCAGTGAGCGCATGCGGACGGAAGATGCGCTGCGCCAGGCACAGAAGATGGAGGTGGTCGGCCAGCTTACCGGAGGCGTGGCGCATGACTTCAACAATCTGCTGACGATCATATCCGGCGGCGTCGAAACCCTGCAGCGGCATCTACCGACCGACCAGCTTGGCGACAACGGCCCTCGCGTGGCGCGCGCCCTCAACCTGATCGGCCAGGGCGCGCAGCGCGCCGCGACGCTGACGCACCGGCTGCTGGCGTTTGCGCGGCGGCAGACGCTGGACCCCAAGCCGCTCGATGCGAACAAGCTGGTGGCGGGGATGTCCGAACTGCTGCGCCGCACACTGGGCGAATCGATCGGTATCGAGACCGTGCTAGCCGGCGGGTTGTGGCGGGTGTTCGCCGACCCCAACCAATTGGAAAGCGCCCTGCTCAATCTCGCGGTGAATGCCCGCGATGCGATGACTGGTGGCGGCAAGCTGACAATAGAAACCGCCAATGCCTGGCTGGATGAGTCCTACGCAACGCAGAACGAGGGTGCCACGCCTGGACAATATGTGCTGATTGCGGTTTCCGACACCGGAGCCGGCATGTCGAGCCACATCATGGAACGTGTGTTCGAACCATTCTTCACCACCAAGGATGTCGGACACGGCACCGGACTGGGGCTGTCGCAGGTCTATGGCTTCATCAAACAGTCGAGTGGCCATATCAAGCTGTACAGCGAGCCAGGCCAGGGCACCACCGTAAAATTGTACCTGCCGCGGCTGCTGATGCTTTCGGACGAGGCGCAGGAAGTTCCGCAGCGGACCGACGCTGAGCACTCCGGCGGCGCCGAGATTGTCCTGGTGGTCGAGGATGATGACGGTGTTCGTTCGCACACCACCGAAGTGCTCCGAGAGCTGGGCTATCGGGTGCTGTCGGCCGCGAATGGCGCGGCGGCGCTCGCCGTGCTGGCGCGCGAACCCGACGTGCAACTGCTGTTCACTGATGTCGGGCTGCCTGGAGGCATGACGGGTCGCCAGCTTGCGGACGAAGTGCGGCGTCGCTGGCCTGGCTTGAGGGTGCTTTACACCACGGGCTACGCGCGCAACGCGATCGTGCATGGCGGCGTCCTGGATGCCGGCACCGAACTGCTGCCGAAGCCGTTCACCTATGCTGACCTGGCCGCCAAGATACGCAGCGTGCTGGACAGGTGACACGCTGCTAGTCTGTCCGCCGGGGATATCGCGGACCATGTACGCAACTGCACTTCGGCATTATCAGGCGGGCCGCTTCGTTGAGGCCGGCGCGGCCTGCGGCGTGATCCTGAATCGCACGCCGCGCGACTTCCGGGCATTGCGCCTGCTCGGAATGGTACACAGCCGACAAGGCGCCTTCAGCGATGCGGCATTCTTCCTGACGGCAGCCTTGGGGAGCGGATCGTCGGACACGAACGACACGGTGGCAGCGCTGAACGAACTCGCGACGGCTGAGTTGGCGCAGCACCATCACGACGCGGCCATCGACGGTTTCCACCGCGCGTTGTCGCTGCAACCGGGTGATGCAATGACGTTGTACAATTACGGCAACGCGCTGTATGGCGCAGGCCAGATCGATCGCGCGATCGCGGTGTACCGTCAGGGGCTTGCGGCCCAGCCGGCGTTTGCTGAATTGCACAACAATCTTGGCAATGCGCTGCGCGCTTCCGGCAAACTGGAAGAAGCCATTGACAGCTATCGCCAGGCGATCGCGCTGCGGCCGGATCTGCTCGATCCACACAACAATCTTGGTCGGACACTGTGCCTGCTCGATCGTGCGGCCGAGGCGGCGGACTGTCATCGCAGGGCGATCGAGACCGATCCGAACGATGCGGGCTCGCAAATCGATCTCGCCAACACGCTGCGCTCGCTGGGGAAATACAATGAGGCCGGTGAGTACTATCGCTATGCGCTGCGCCTCAGTCCCGACAATGTGTTGGCGCTGCTTGGCCTCGGCATGGCGCTGACAGCGGACTATCGGCACGCCGAGGCGGTTGCGTGGCTGCAGCACGCGATTGCCGTCAACCCTGCCTATGGTGCGGCGCGAATGGCAATGGGCAATGCGCTGGTCGGACTGAACCGCCATGCCGAGGCCTTGATGCATTACCGCGAAGCCCGTGCAACAATGCCGAATTCACCAGAACTGACGCACAACGAGGCGATCGCCTTGCTGGCCACCGGTGCGTGGCCGGAAGGCTGGGAGCGGCTCGAAGCGCGCTTCGCCGTCCCGGGTATGTTTCCGACGCTGAAGCTTCCGGAGCAGGCGCCATTCTGGCGCGGCGAGCCCGGCATCGCCGGCAAGACCATCCTGCTGCAGGCCGAACAAGGCCTCGGCGACACACTGCAATACGTTCGCTACGTGCCTCTGCTGGCAGAGCGCGGGGCACATGTGGTGCTGCGGGTACAGCCACGGCTTGGCAGGCTGCTGGCAAAGATGCCAGGTGCCGACAAGGTCATCACCTCATTCGACGAACCGCCCGAGTTCGATCTGTTGTGTCCCTTGATGAGCCTGCCGCACGCTTTCCGGACGACAATAGAGGACGTTCCGGCAGCTGTGCCCTATTTGCGTACGCCGCCGGAATTTCAGGTGCTGTGGCAGGCGTTGCTGGGCGCACGCACACGTCCCCGCGTTGGGATCGCCTGGTCGGGTAGACAACATCTGCCGTATCGCTCCATGCCGCTCGAAGTGCTTGCGCCGTTGCTGCGGCGGGCGGACCTGGAATTCCACTCACTGCAAATGGAAATGCCCGAGATGGATCGTGATTGGCTGGCGGCCAATCCGGTGTTGATCGATCACAGCGCCGAGCAAAAGGATTTCGCGGATGCGGCCGGGCTGGTGGCACAGATGGACCTCGTGGTGACGATCGACACGTCGCTGGCGCATCTTGCCGGAGCTTTGGCGTTGCCGGTGTGGATCATGCTGCCGTTCAGCGCGGATTGCCGCTGGCTGCTGGATCGCGTCGACACCCCTTGGTACCCGACCGCGCGCCTGTTCCGCCAGCCGCGCGACAGGGATTGGCAAAGCGTGGTGGATTCGGTGGTACAGGCGTTGGCTGCTGCCCCGAAACTAGGGCGTCTCAACCAGCCGCGTCGGCAACCTGGTCCTGTTTGCGGGCCTTGATCCGCGTCATCGCTTGCTCGACATGCTGGCTGAACACGTAATCAGCCGGGCGTTGGCGATCCAGCGGGACATCGGGCGCCATCGGCCCTTCGGTACGGATACCGCGGAATACCTGAGCCGCGGCTCGCCAAGGGCGGCGGATCGTCTCAGTGACCGCGGTCGCCTCGTAACCCGAATGCACCATGCAGTCGGCGCATTTCTCGTAGTTGCCGGTGCCGTAGCGATCCCAGTCGGTCGTCTCCATCAGCTCCTTGAACGTCTTCGCGTATCCTTCGCCGAGCAGGTAGCAAGGCCGCTGCCAGCCGAAATAGGTGCGCGTCGGATTACCCCATGGCGTGCAATGGAACGTCTGGTTGCCGGCCAGGAAGTCCAGGAACATCGATGACTGGTTGAACGACCATTTGGTCTTGCCGCGACGGGCGAAAATGCCGCGGAACAGCTCCTTGGTCTTCCGGCGATTCAGGAAGTGCTGCTGGTCGGGTGCGCGCTCGTAGGCGTAACCGGGCGAGACCGAAATCCCATCCACCCCCCGCGCCATCACGTCATCGAAGAACGACGCCACGCGCTCGGGCTTCGCGGTATCGAACAGCGTGGCGTTGATGATGGTGCGAAAACCGCGTGCCTTCGACGCAGCGATCGCCGCAACCGCGCGGTCATACACGCCATCCTGGCACACCGAGATGTCATGTTCCTCGCGCGAGCCATCCAGGTGCACCGACCAGGAGAACCACTTGCTCGGCTGGAACAGATGCATCTTCTTTTCCAACAGCAGCGCGTTGGTGCAGACGATGACAAACTTCTTGCGGGCAATGGCACCTTGCACGATCTGCTCGATCTCGCGATGCAGCAGCGGCTCGCCGCCGGCGATCACCACCACCGGCGCGCCGCACTCATCGACCGCTTCCATGCACTCGGCGACCGACAGGCGCTGATTCAGGATCTCGGGCGGATAGTCGATCTTGCCGCACCCGGCGCAGGCCAGGTTGCAGCGGAACAGCGGCTCCAGCATCAGCACCAGCGGGTAGCGCTTGCGCCCCAGCAGATGCTGCTTCACGACATAGGCGCCCACACGCAGCGCCTGGTTCAGCGGCACTGACATTCGATTGATCCTCTAAGTGTCGCTCAGTTCCTTGGGAAAGCGGAAGCGGACATCCTCCGCCACGCCAGCGAGGGTGGATATGTTGATTTCACCAAATCGGCGCAACCCATCCAATACGCCCTTCACCAGTGTCTCCGGGGCAGACGCGCCAGCGGTGACACCGACCGACCGCATGCCCGCGAACCACTCGCCGCGCAGCGCCTCGGCGTCATCAATCAGGTAGGACGGCTTGCCCAGTTCCTCGCCGATTTCTCGCAGCCGGTTGGAATTGGAGCTGTTGCGCGAGCCGACGACAAGGATCATGTCCACCTCGCCGGCAAGATCGCGCACCGCCTGCTGGCGATTCTGCGTGGCGTAGCAGATGTCCCGGACATCGGGGCCCACGATGGTCGGGAAGCGCGCCTTGAGTGCCGCAATGATGCCGCGCGTGTCATCGACCGATAATGTGGTCTGCGTGATGTAGGCCAGCTTCTCCGGGTCGCTGACCTGCAAGGCGGCAACGTCGGCCACGGTCTGCACCAGGTGCACCTTGGCCGGCACCTGGCCGATAGTGCCCTCGACCTCGGCGTGGCCGGCATGGCCCACCAGGACGATCTCGCGTCCCTGGGAAGCATAGCGGCGGCCCTCGTTGTGCACCTTGGCGACGAGTGGGCACGTGGCGTCGATCACCGGCAGTCCCCGTTCGGCAGCCAGCTGCTCGACCCGCTTGGCCACGCCATGTGCAGAAAAAATGGTCATCGCGCCAGGTGGGATCTCATCCAGCTCATCGACGAAAACCGCGCCACGGGTGCGCAGATCTTCTACCACGTGGCGGTTGTGCACGATTTCGTGACGAACGTAGATCGGCGGCCCGTATTTCTTCAGCGCCCGCTCGACGATCTCGATGGCGCGCTCAACACCGGCGCAGAAGCCGCGGGGCTGGGCCAGGACGACGCGGATCATAGGCTCATCTCCAAACGAATAGCGCCGGGTCGGGCCCGAGCCGCGCCGAAAGCCCTACCGGTGGCGTCGGATATGGCATGCCTCGTCGGAAGCGACAATGCCACGCTCCGGAAGGACGAGCATATGGCACAAAACCAGAGGTTGCGGTAATGCACGAACCTGGGGAGGAACTGGCAGGCCACACATGCGTGTGATTTCGGCAACAGACTCGAGGCGACTGTTACCATTTGGCTTACGATGCAGGGCAACAGGGGGGCAACGGTGATATCGGAAGACAGAGCGTGTTGATGGTGACTGAGATGGACCTGCCCGCCGCTCTGTCGCGGGTCGCGACCGTGGTGGAAGCCACCCTGGAAACGCTGCTGCCGGAGCCGGACGGTGCCGAGGCACGCCTGGCGGATGCGATGCGCTACGCGACTTTGGGCGGCGGCAAGCGGTTGAGGGCCTTCCTCGTAATGGAAAGCGCCGCCTTGTTCGCGGTTTCAGAGACCTGCGCAGCACGCGTGGCGGCCTCAATCGAGATGCTGCATGCCTATTCCCTGGTCCACGATGACCTGCCCGCGATGGATGACGATGACCTGCGGCGGGGCAAGCCTTCCGCCCATAAGGCGTTCGATGAGGCCACGGCGATCCTGGCGGGCGACGCCCTGCAGGCCCGCGCCTTCGAGGTCCTGGCGGAGCCGGACACGCATTCCGACCCACAGGCCCGCTGCGAGTTGGTGGCGGCGCTGGGCGCGGCGGCGGGTGCTCGCGGCATGGCGGGCGGTCAAATGATCGACATGCTGGCGGAGGGTCAGCAGCTCGATGGGCCGGCGGTGGCCCGACTACAGGCGCTGAAAACCGGTCGGCTGATCCAGTTCAGCGCTGAAGCAGGGGCAATCCTGGGGCGCGCCCCCTTGACGCAACGGCATTTGGTTGCGGCATATGGTCGCGACCTGGGAGCAGCCTTCCAGATCGCGGACGATTTGCTGGACGCGGAAGGCAGCACGGCAGAAACAGGCAAGACCGCCGGCAAGGATGCTGTTGCTGGTAAGGCCACGATGGTCGCGGTCCTGGGGATCGAGCGGGCGCGCTCGCAGGCTGACTTGCTGGCCCGTCAGGCCGCCGGCCATCTGGAAGGATTTGGCGAGCGCGCAGCGCTACTGCGGTCGCTGGCTTCCTACGTTGTCACGCGGCGAAGCTGAATCGGAGCGAGAAGAAGCAATGAGTCCTGTAAACACGCCGCTGCTGGATCGCGTCTGCTATCCGGCAGATTTGCGCAATTTCTCTGCAGAGCAATTACGCCAGCTCGCGGACGAATTGCGGGCGGAGACCATTGATGCGGTGTCGGTCACCGGTGGTCACCTGGGTGCGTCACTTGGCGTGGTGGAGTTGACAGTTGCCATCCATGCGATCTTCGACACGCCGCATGACCGGCTGATCTGGGATGTCGGCCATCAGGCTTATCCGCACAAGATTTTGACCGGACGCCGTGACCGTATCCGTACCTTGCGCCAAGGCGGCGGTCTGTCAGGCTTCACGCGGCGGGCTGAAAGCGAATACGACCCGTTCGGCGCAGCCCATTCGTCCACGTCGATTTCGGCGGGGCTCGGGATGGCGGTGGCGCGGGACCTCAAGAATGCGGAGGCGTTGCGCGAAGGCCGCGAGGAGCGGGACGACCGCAACATCATCGCGGTGATCGGCGACGGTGCGATGAGCGCAGGCATGGCCTATGAGGCAATGAACAACGCCGGCGCGCGGCACTCGCGGCTGATCGTGGTGCTGAACGACAACGACATGTCGATTGCGCCCCCCGTGGGCGCGATGTCGGCGTATCTGTCCCGGCTGATTTCATCGCGCAGCTTTCTGTCTCTGCGCGACCTCGCGGTACGGATGGCCAGGCGCTTCCCCAGGGGGATCGAGCGGACGGCGCGGCGGGCGGAAGAATATGCTCGCGGCATGCTGACCGGCGGCACGCTGTTCGAGGAGCTAGGATTTTACTATGTGGGCCCGATAGACGGGCACAACCTGGATCATCTCCTGCCCGTGCTGCGCAACGTGCGCGAGGCGGAGGAGGCCGGCCCGATCCTGGTGCACGCGATCACCACGAAGGGCAAAGGCTACGCCATGGCGGAGGCGTCGGCCGACAAGCTGCACAGCGTGTCCAAGTTCAATGTGATCACTGGCGAGCAGGCGAAGGCGCCGCCGGGACCGCCGAATTATACCAAGGTGTTCGCCGAAACGCTGATCAGCGAGGCGGAGCGGGACCCCACCATCGTGGCGATCACTGCAGCGATGCCATCGGGTACCGGGCTGGACCGGTTCGGCAAGCGCTTTCCGGAGCGCACGTTCGATGTGGGGATCGCCGAGCAGCACGCGGTGACCTTCGCCGCAGGGATGGCGACCGAAGGGATGAAGCCGTTCTGCGCCATCTACTCGACGTTCCTGCAGCGCGCTTACGACCAGGTGGTGCACGACGTGGCGATCCAGAGCCTGCCGGTGCGCTTCGCGCTTGATCGGGCCGGGCCGGTGGGCAACGACGGGGCGACGCATTCCGGCAGCTTCGACCTCGCCTATCTCGGCTGCCTGCCGGGATTTGTGCTGATGGCGCCGTCGGACGAGGCGGAGCTGATGCATGCGGTGGCAACCGCGGTGTCGATCGGCGACCGCCCTTCGGCGCTACGTTATCCGCGCGGCGACGGCGTGGGTGTGCAGATGCCGACCCGTGGAGAAGTTTGGGCGCTGGGTCAGGGGCGTGTGATCCGCGAGGGCGGCAGCGTGGCGATCTTGTCGCTCGGACCGCGCCTGGCCGATGCGTTGCGGGCGGCCGATGAACTGGCGGCGCGTGGATTGCCGACGACCGTGGCGGATGCCCGGTTCGCGAAACCGATCGACACTGCGCTGGTCGAGCAACTCGCGAAACATCACGAGGTGCTCATTACGATCGAAGAGGGATCGATCGGCGGCTTCGGATCGGCGGTGTTGCATCACCTGGCGTGGAAAGGATTGCTGGACGGGGGCCTGAAGGTGAGGCCGATGGTGTTGCCGGACTGGTTCATAGACCACGATTCGCAGGGCAAGCAGCTTGCCGAGGCGAAGCTGTCGGCGAAGGACATCGTGGCAACGGCGCTGGCCGCGTTCGGCCTGAAGGCGAAACTGCCACAGACGGCGAGCGCTGGTTGATCGCACTGGCCGCGCTGGCGGTCGCACTGTCGACGATTGGCGTTGCGCAGGCTGTCGCAGGCTGGGTCGTGGTGCGGCGCTTCGTTGCTCGGGTCACAACCCTTGGGCCCGCGGCGGCCGAATCGATCAGCGTGCTGAAGCCGCTGCACGGCGATGAGCCGCTGCTGGAGGAGGCACTGGCCAGCATCTGCCAACAGGATTTTCCGGTCTGGCAGGTGGTGTTTGGCGTGTCCGATCCGGGCGACACCGCTTTGGCCGTGGTGACACGGCTTGAGGCACGGTTTCCGCATTGCGACATCACTGTGGTGGTGGATCGTACCGCGCATGGCCGGAACCCAAAGGTTTCCAATCTTATCAACATGTTGCCGGCGGCCAAGCACGACATGCTGGTGATCGCCGACTCGGATCTTCATGTGGCGCCTGGCTACCTGCGGCGGCTGGCGGTGGCGTTGGCGCGGCCTGGGACGGGTCTGGTCACGACGCTGTACACGGGGCTGCCTCCACCCCAGCCGGCGCCCGCTTCGCGGGAGAGGGGGTTCGCAGCAAATCTCCCCCTCCCGCGAAGCGGGGGAGGGTTGGGATGGGGGCATTCGCTGCCCGGCATCCTCGGCGCCGCACAGATCAACCAGTACTTCCTCCCCGGCGCCCTGCTGGCACGCGCCATGGGTCGGCAGGATTGCCTCGGGGCCACCATGGCATTGCGGCGGAGCACCCTGGAGCGGATCGGCGGCCTGGCAGCGCTGGTGGACCACCTGGCCGACGACAACGTGCTGGGCCGACTGGTCCAGCAACTTGGACTGGCCGTGGCGCTGGCCGATACCGTCCCATCCACGACAGTGCCGGAGGCGACCTTCAGCGCGCTGTGGCGCCATGAACTGCGCTGGGCCCGCACGATCCGCACCTTGGTGCCGGTCCAGTTTGCCGCCTCGGCGCTGCAGTATCCGTTGGCCTGGGCGGCGCTAGCCGCTCTCACGACCCGGGGCGCGGCCTGGACACTGGCCTGGCTCGCCATCGCCTGGACGGTCCGTGCCATCGTCGCCCATGGGGTCGGTAGGGCACTTGGGCTTGCCCCGGAGCGTGGTCCGGGGCATGCATTCGGCTCGCTGCTCTGGCTTCTGCCGCTGCGTGAACTTATGTCGGTTGCGGTAATCGCTGCGAGCTATGCCGGACGCGAGGTAGATTGGCGCGGCGAGCGGCTGGAAGCGGATACGCCCAACCTTGCCGGCCCGAGAGAGGAATTGAACCCGCGATGATGAAGACGCTGTTTCTGCACCCGCCATCGTTCGACGGGTTCGATGGGGGGGCCGGTTCGCGCTACCAGGCGAAGCGTGAGATCCGGTCCTTCTGGTATCCGACATGGCTGGCGCAGCCGGCCGCGCTGGTGCCCGGCAGCAGGCTGATCGATGCTCCGCCGGCCGGCATCCGGCTCGACGAGGTCACCCGGCAGGCGCGGGATTTCGAGTTGTGCGTCATCCACACATCGACCCCGTCGTTTGCCTCCGATGTGAAGGTGGCGGCAGCGATGAAGGCCGCCAACCCGGCGCTGAAGATCGGCTTCGTCGGCGCCAAGGTTGCCGTCCAGCCGACCGAAAGCCTGGAGCAGGGCGCGCCGATCGATTTTGTGGCGCGCAACGAATTCGACTTCACGGTGAAGGAGATCGCAGAGGGGCGCGACTGGTCGGCGGTGGACGGCATCTCGTATCGCGATGGCACGGGGGCGATCGTGCACAACAAGGATCGCGCGATCCTCGAGGACATGGACCAACTGCCGTTCGTCACCGAGGTCTACAAGCGCGATCTGCGCATCGAGGACTATTTCATCGGCTACCTGCTGCATCCATATGTCTCGCTGTACACCGGCCGTGGCTGCAAATCGCGCTGCACCTTCTGCCTGTGGCCACAAACGGTGGGCGGACACCGTTATCGCGTGCGCTCGCCCGAGCACGTGGCGGAAGAGATCCGGTTGGCGAAGTCGTACTTCCCGCAGGTGCGGGAGTTCTTCTTCGACGACGACACGTTCACCGACAACCTGCCGCGCGCAGAAGCGATCGCGTGCGAACTTGGCAAGTTGGGCGTGACATGGTCGTGCAACGCCAAGGCGAACGTGCCGCGCGACACGCTGAAGGTGCTGAAGGACAACGGGCTGCGACTGCTGTTGGTCGGCTACGAGAGCGGCAACCAGCAGATCCTGCACAACATCAAAAAGGGGATGCGGATCGAGGTGGCCAAGCGTTTCACCCGCGACTGCCACGACCTGGGCGTGAAGATCCACGGCACGTTCATACTCGGCCTGCCGGGCGAGACGCAGGAAACCATCGAGGAGACCATCCGCTTCGCGACCGAGATCAATCCACACACCATCCAGGTTTCCCTGGCGGCACCATATCCGGGAACATTCCTGCACAAGCAGGCGGTGGAGAACGGCTGGCTGGACGAGGCGCACGCCGAACTGGTAGACGAGCACGGCATCCAGATCGCGCCGCTATCATATGAGCATCTGTCGCATACCGAAATCTTCGACAATGTCGAGACGTTCTATCGGCGGTTCTATTTCCGTGCGCCGAAGATCGCGTCGATCGTTGGCGAGATGGTGCGCAGCCCGCAGATGATGAAGCGCCGGCTGCGCGAGGGTGTGGAGTTCTTCCAGTTCCTGCGGGAGCGGCACAAGGCCGCATAGTGGGCTGAAGTTCCAGGGATCATGCGCAGAGCGTGGGGCGGGATGTGCTACGCCGTTCCGCCCTACAATTGCTCCCTGCAAAGCTGAACGAAACGTCATAAGCCAGTGCGCATCCGGCGCTCTATATCAGCACCGGTGTGGTGTGGACCCATGTCGTCTTCCTGATGTTGCTGCCGATGATCAGGCAGCAACCCTCCCGCGCCGCCATCGCAGCATCGGGAGTACACCGCCATGAACAAGGCCCCACTCGTCACGCTGGCCTTCTGGGTCATCAAGATCGCCGCAACAACTCTGGGCGAAACCGGTGGCGACGCGCTCTCCATGTCGGAGAAACTCGGCTACGCCGTCAGTACCGGCATCTTTTTCGCCATCTTTGTGATCCTGCTGGCCGCACAGGTCGCATCGAGACGGTTCATCCCGCTGCTGTATTGGGCGGTGATTATCGCGACCACCACCTGCGGCACCACACTATCGGATTTCCTCACCAGGTCGGCCGGTCTCGGCTATCTCTGGGCATCGATCCTGCTGTTCGCGATGGTGATGGCGGTCCTGCTGGTCTGGCGTCTTGTTGTCGGCACAGTCTCGGTCAATCGCATCGCGACGCCCCGCGTCGAGCTGTTCTACTGGACCGCCATCCTGTTCTCCAACACGCTGGGAACCGCGCTGGGCGATGCCACGGCGGATACCACCGGCCTGGGCTACGAGGGCGGCGCGCTGGTGTTCGCCGGCGTCCTGGTGGTGATTGCGGCCGCGTATTTCTGGACACGCATTTCACACACAGTGCTGTTCTGGTCGGCATTCATCCTGACCCGTCCGCTAGGCGCCACACTCGGCGACCTGCTGACCAAGCCGCATGCGGATGGCGGACTGGGGTTGAGTCGGATCGATTCATCGTTGATCATTGCGGCATTCATCATCGTCTGCATCCTGCTGACGTCGCAGAAGCCGGAGCATCCAGCCGAACAGCACGGGAGCGCCTGATGGCGTGAAGCGCGTTGTTTTCACGGCCGACGATTTTGGCCTGTCCGAGGCAGTCAATGAGGCTGTCGAGCGCGCGCATCGCGACGGTATCCTGCAAGCCGCGAGCCTGATGGTGGCCGGTCCGGCTGCGGCCGACGCCGTGCGTCGTGCGCGAGCACTGCCATCCCTTCGCGTCGGCCTGCATCTCGTGGTGATTGAAGGCCCGGCTGTGCTGCCGGCGTCGGATATTCCCGATCTGCTGGATGCGACAGGACAATTTCCCTCCACCCAACTCCGTCTCGGGGTGAACTACTTCTTCCGCCCGCACATCCGCCGACAGCTCGCCGCGGAAATCCGCGCCCAGTTCGACGCATTCGCCGCCACCGGCCTTATGCTGGATCATGCCAATGCGCACAAGCACATGCATCTCCATCCAACGGTGGCCCGCCTGATGATCGATATCGGCCGGGAGTTCGCTTTGCACATGGTCCGCGTCCCGAGCGAACCGCCTACGACACTGGCACGGTGCGACACACGCGTCGGGGTTGGGGGCCGCGCGCTGTTCCATTGGTCACGCCTGCTGCGACGCCAGGTGCGCGCGGCGGGAATGACTACCACCGATCAATGCTTTGGCGTTGCATGGACTGGACATATGACGGCGGATCGAGTGCGATGCCTGTTGCGGGAACTGCCTGACGGGGTCAGTGAGATCTACTTCCACCCTGCGGTAGCGCATGACGCGGCCCTGCAACGCCTGATGCCGGATTACGAGCACGAAGCGGAACTGGCCACGCTGCTGGATCGAACGCTGCGCGCCAGGTGAATGCGAAGGGGAACGTAGATGCCCGAAGAGACCATCACCATCCCGGCGCGACGCGGCAAAGCCGCCTACGTCGCGGCCGGCCAGACTGTCCGGGTGATCAACACCCATGGCGAGCAAGTCGTCGATACCTGGGCGTTCAGCCGCCACGACATGACCGAGTTCATGTCGATGGAACACAGCCGCGCCACGATGCAGCGGCTGATCCCGCATGTCGGCGATGCCCTGCTGACCAATCACCGGCGGCCGATCCTGACCGTGCTGGAAGACACCTCCGGCGGCATCCATGACACACTGATGGCGGCCTGTGATCGCTATCGCTACGAGGGCCTTGGCTGCACCGAATACCACGACAACTGCACCGACAACCTGGCGCAGGGACTCGCGGATCTGGGCCTGACGCCGCCCGAGACGCCAAGTCCGTTGAACCTGTTCATGAACATCCCGTGGACGATGGAAGGCGGACTGTCATTCGAACCGCCGGTGTCCACGCCCGGATGCTATATCAGGTTGCGCGCAGAGATGGACCTGATCATCGTGTTCTCGGCGTGTCCGCAGGACATCCTGCCGATCAACGGCCGCGCGGGAAAACCCACCGAGGCGCATTTCCGCATTGAGACGTAGCTTCTGTCATCGCGAGGAGCCCAGCGAGGCGGCAATCTCCGTCGTGCCTTGCGCGCACAGTGTGATCGAGATTGCTTCGTCGCTGCGCTCCTCGCGATGACAAGTGGAGCTACCTGAACGCGGCCTTCCACGTCGAGGTGAAGAACGCGAACAGCGCATCGCCAGCAATCACGCCGGCGCCGAACACCTCCATCCCCTCGCTCTGCGCGAAGCGCTCCCATAAAGTGCGACAGGCGATGCCGATCAGCACAGCCCAACCGGCGAGCGGGAACGGGATCAGCAATCCGGTGGCGAACAATATGCCAAGTTGCCGCTTAGGTCCGCCGAGGAACTGGATAATCGCGCCAGGAACCGCCCAAGTGACCAGCGACCAGGCGACAGTGGCGGACGCACCCGCCTTGATTGTGGCGACGTAGACACGATCCACCGGCGCCACCAGGTTCTGCGCAAAGAACCCGGGATAGGCGATCAACACGACCACACCGGCCACAACGAATGCGAACATCGCCGCGATCAATTGCTGGCGTCGCCCATCCCGCTCGAATGCCGGATCGCTGCCGTAGCCACGCAGCATGAAGCCGGCCTTCAGGTCGTAGCCCATGTCGGCAAACGCCGGACCGGTTGCCGCTGAAAATCCAACCATCAAGGCCAACGCGACCGACGGAAAACCGATCAGCATACCGATCACCAAGGTGATCAGCGCGACCGCGAATGCCGGAAACCAGCCCGAATGCATCGCAGCAAGTCCGACAATCACCTCATGCACCATCGCGGCAAACGCAGCGTAGACCAGAAACGCCACCAGCATGCCGATCGACAGCTGCGCGGCCAGTCCACCGAGCAATGCGATCACCAAGGCAATCGCCAGATAGATCGCAAATCCGAGGCCAAGCGAGCGCCGCACCTCGACCGGCGACTGGCTCGCTCCGGACGCCGTTGTGCTGCGCCGCAGGATAATGAGGCCGACCTGGATGAGCGCCACGATACCTGCGCCGACCATCATGCCGTGCGGGATGTACGCCCTGTTGATGTCGCCACCGGGGATCACCGCCGCAAACCATGGGTTGCTGAACAGCAGCGTCGAATAGCCGCGGACCAGCAAGCCAATGCCGAACATCGACAGCGCCCAGATGTTGCCGATGAACGCGACGCCGAATGCCGACATGACGGCAGGGGCGATCAGCCAGTTGCCGGCGATGCCGACGATCACTCCCACACCCAGCACTGCTGCCTTCCTGCCGCCTTCATCGCCGGCGCGGATCGCTTCGGCGGCGGCGGCGCCGGGCGGCCATGCACCGGTTGCGGGAAACACCTCGGAATCGAACATGCGATACAGCAGGTAGCCATCGATCAACATCGCCATGAACACGCCGGCGAACAGTGCCGGAACGAGGTCGGGTCTGCCGAGAACGAACGGGATGCCGATCGGCAGCATCAATGCATTGCCGGCCCCGAACGTCGCTGCCGAGATCGCGCTCTGCGCCAAATTCTGCACGTGAATCGAACGATAGCGTGCGAACGCAGCCAACGGGATGCGTGCCAGCGCCATGCCGGCAAGCGCGCCGATCAGCGAGGTGTTGGCGGTGATACCGAGTGTGACGATGAGCTGCACACCGATAATCGCGCCGACGACGCAGAGCGGCGCGATGAGCAGCAGCGAGGCAAGCTCGAGAAAGCGCGGATGAACGCGCGAAACAGGTCTCGGCGTGGTCGTACTGTCGGCCAGCAGGTCGCTCATCGTGTGCCCCCGATTACTCTGCCGCCTTGTTGGCGGCGATTTGGAACCCGTAGTGACGCGCAGCGGCCTCCGGTGTCACGACACCTTCGGCCAAGTCCTTCTCCACCAATGCCGCAGGCCGCGCGCGCGGATCGCCGAACCCGGCGCCGCCCGCCAGCTGCACTTCCACAATGCGATCGG
The DNA here is from genome assembly GCA_036265005.1 of Acetobacteraceae bacterium. GTDB lineage: Bacteria > Pseudomonadota > Alphaproteobacteria > Acetobacterales > Acetobacteraceae > JAMXLO01. The sequence continues at coordinate 58,442 of DATAPW010000104.1, forward strand.
TGCGAGTCAGGGTGACCAACTCACCGGTGCCGCAATCGTGCACCACGTTGCCGTCGGGATCGAGCACCACGCCGCGCACGCCGCCGCCCGCCAGGCCGCCGAGCAAACCCTGCACAGTGACGCCGACGCCCTCCGGATACACCGACGCCAATGTCGGCAAGCCATCGTCATGCAGCTTGCGCAGCCGCGTCCGCACGCCGCAGCCGCCGCGATATTTGCCGGGGCCGCCGGAGTCGGTGACGAAGGATTTCTCCAACACCAAAATCGGTGCCCGCGCCTCCATCAATTCGACCGAGGTGTTGGCAGCCGATGTCGGATACAGCAGCGCGGACTTGCCGTCGCCATGCTGCGATCCGCCCTGCCCTGCGCCCATGAAGAAATGGTCGGCGTAGACGTGGCCGCTCGCCTCACGACCGTAAACGTTGATCGCCACCGGGAGGCCTGTTGCCGCCTGTACCTGCGCCGGCGCCGCATCGACCAAAGCGCGGAAGATATTCGGAGCGATGTACCAGCCGACGCGTGTGCGCAGATTGACCGAGGCCGGCTTGCTGCAGTTCAGGATAGAGCCTTCCGGCGCCGCCACCGTGAACGGTCGGTAGCAGCCGGCATTGCTGCGCACCTGCGGGCTGAGGAGGCATTTCATCGGATAGGTCGCGTGCGCGGCGGTGTAGGAGTAGGCGCAGTTCAGCCCACCCTGTGGCAACTGCGCCGGCGCGCCGGCGAAATCCAGCTCGATCGCATCACCCTGCACGGTGATCTTCAGCGGGTAATTGAGTTTTTCGCCAAGCGGATTGTTCCAGATCTCCGAGTGATACACACCATCGGGCAGCACACGGATCGCGTCGCGCATCGCACTCTCGGCACGCGTCTGCACCACGCTGGCAAGCGCTCGGAGGTCGTGCATGCCGTAATCGTCCATAAACGCCAGCAACCGTTCGGCGCCAAG
>DATAPW010000105.1:0-6259 GCA_036265005.1 Acetobacteraceae bacterium
CGACGATCTTCGAGGCACGCGCCACCTTCATCGATCCCCACACGCTCGATGTCGGCGGCAAGCGCGTCACCGCCCAGCATATCGTCATCGGCACCGGCGGCCATCCGGTGCGCCTGCCGATCCCCGGTGCGGAACTCGGCATCATCTCCGACGAGGCGTTCTACCTGCCGCATATGCCGAAGCACGTGACGATCCTCGGCTCAGGCTACATCGCGGTGGAATTCGCCGGCATCTTCGCAGGTCTCGGCGCGCATGTGGACCTGGTGTATCGCCAGCCTTTGCCCTTGCGCGGCTTCGACCACGACCTGCGCGAAGGCCTGGTCGAGGCACTCGGCGCGCAGGGCATCAAGCTGCACCCCAGCAGCCTGGCAGCGAAGCTGGAAGCCGACGGCCACAAGCGCGTGCTGACGCTCGCCGACGGCAAGACGCTGCACAGCGACCTGGTGTTCTTTGCCACCGGCCGCGCGCCGGCCACGCAGAACCTTGGCCTGGACAAGGCCGGCGTGGCGGTGGATGGCATCGGCGCGGTGGTGGTGGACCAGCACCTGCGCACCAGCCAGCCCAACATCTACGCGATGGGCGATGTCACCGACCGGCTGAACCTGACGCCCGTGGCAATCGCCGAGGGCCATGCCCTGGCCGACTCGTTGTTCGGCAAGAACCCGCGCGGCATTTCGCTGCAGAACGTGCCGACAGCGGTGTTCTCCACGCCGCCGATCGCGACCGTCGGCCTCACCGAAGAACAGGCTGCGGCCCATGGCCCTGTCGATATCTATCTCAGCAAGTTCACGCCGATGCGCCACACCCTGTCGGGCCGTGCCCGCAGGAGCATCTTGAAGCTGGTGGTCGACCAGGCGACGCAGAAGGTGTTGGGCGCGCACATGTTGGGCGAGGACGCGCCGGAACTCATGCAGGGGCTGGCGATCGCCATCGTGATGGGCGCCACCAAGGCCGACTTCGACCGCACCATCGGCATCCATCCGACGGCGGCCGAGGAGTTCGTCACGCTGCGCACCCGCACGCGGGTCGCGGGAGTGGCCAAAGCCGCGGAGTAGCGGCACCCGCCTGGGGGGCTTTGCCCCCAGGACCCCCAGCAAAGGCGGAGCCTTTGCAATCCATCCGAAAGTGAGGGGATCCAAGGGCCCGGCCCTTGGCGGGAGTCCCGAGGGCAGCGCCCTCGGGTGGGGTCCGGGGCAAAGCCCCGCCCTGTTGTCCGCCTGTCATTGCGAGCAGCGTTGCGACGCGGCACTCTTGGTTGCCGCGTCGCTGCGCTGCTCGCGATGACAGGGAGCGGTGGCATGGCGTTTGGAGGAAACGAAATGAAAAGACGTATGTTCATTGCCGCGGCCGCGGCTTCTGCCGCATTGCCGCTGGCACGCCCGGCGATCGGTGGCACCACCAAGACGCTGATCTTCGTGCCGCAGGCGAATTTGACCAGCCTCGATCCGGTGTGGACCACCGCGACCGTCACCCGCAATTTTTCGATGATGGTCTACGAGACGCTGTACGGCCGCGACGAAGCATTCAACCCGCGCCCGCAGATGGTCGAAGGCCACACCATCGACGATGACGGCAAGCGCTGGACGATGAAACTGCGCGAGGGCCTGCTGTTCCACGACGGCACGCCGGTGCTGGCGCGCGACTGCGTCGCGTCGCTGCAGCGCTGGCTGAAGCGCGACGCGGTGAGCGAGACGATCAATCCGCGCGTCGATGCCATCGAGACGCCGGACGATCGCACGCTGGTGTGGCGCCTGAAGAAGCCGTTCCCGCTGCTGGCGCATTTCCTGTCGAAGGTGCAGCCGCAGCCGGTGATCGTGCCGGCCCGCCTCGCCGCCACCGATCCGTTCAAGCAGCTCACCGACATCGTCGGCTGCGGACCGTTCCGCTATCTGCCTGACGAATTCGTCTCCGGCAGCCATGCCGCGTTCGCCCGCTTCGACAAGTACACGCCGCGCCAGGAGCCGGCGTCGTACACTGCAGGCGGACATAAGGTGTTGCTCGACCGTGTCGAATGGCGGGTGATTCCCGATCCGGCAACCAGTGCGAACGCGCTCGCGTCGGGCGAGGTCGATTGGCTGGAACTGCCGCAGCCCGACCTGATCCCGATGCTGAAGAAGCAGTCCGGCGTGACGACGGGACTGATCGACATCTACGGCACGGTGGCCATCCTGCGGCCGAACAGCATCATCACGCCGACCAACAATGTCGGCGTGCGGCGCGCCATGATGGCGGCAGTGGATCCGCGCGAGGCGATGATCGCGGCGATGGGCGAGGACGAGTCGGGCTGGCGCGCGCCGATGGGCTACTTCCTGCCGGGGGCCCCCGCGGACAACGATGCGGGGATGGACTACCGCCGCAAGCATTGGAGCACTGCCGAAGTGAAGGCGATGCTGGACAAGGCGGGCTATGGCGGCGAGCGCATCGTGCTGCTGCATCCGACCGACCAGCTCATCTACAACGCCTTCATCACCGTGGTGGCCGATGCATTCCGCAAGGTGGGCCTGAACATCGACGAACAGATGGTCGATTGGGGCACTGTCGTGCAGCGCCGCACCAGCAAGGAGACGGTGGACAAGGGTGGCTGGTCGATCTTCCCCGCCGGCGCACCGGGACCCGAATTCGTCGATCCGATGCTGGCCAACACGCTGCGCAGCCCTGGCGCGAAGGCGTGGTTCGGCTGGCCGGACGATCCGAAGCTGGAGGCCGCATACGAGGCGTGGATCGATGCGCCGAACGATGCCGAACGCCACAAGCAGGAAGCCATGTTCCAAATGGCGGCATTCACCTACGTGCCGACCATTCCACTCGGGCAGTACCTGCCGCAGGCGGCATGGCGGTCGAATGTGACCGGAATGCTGAAGGGATCCGCGCCGGTGATGTGGGGCGTCGACAAGGCATAATGGCCCACTGTCACTGCGAGCGACCGTCATGTGAGTCGACGGCGCTCGCAATGGCAGGCGTGCTGCGTCACACCACGGGCGGCCGGTGCTGCGCGCAGGGCTATCGCCGTCTGAGCAAGATGCGCTGCACTTTGCCGCTGGGCGTCTTCAGTAGTTCTTCAATGAACTCGATCTCGCGCGGATAGGCGTGCAACGCGAGGCGGGTGCGCATGTTGAGCACCATTTCGGCCTCGGTCTGGCCATAGTGGTCGGCGAGTGGCGTCCGCAACACACGCTCAGCCCACCGGCCGACGTCCGGGTTGAGTGGCTCTCCCGCACTGCAGGCGACCCGAAGCTGGCCGCTGATCGGTGCCATCGCGTCATCGCCCGCCGCCATCATCAGCCGATAGGCCGTCGGCGCAGCGGCAAGAACCGTGATTCGTTGTGACGCGATCACGCGCTTCGGCCGCTCAGGGGTGAGGGTGACGGCGCCAGCAGCCCGACAGCGCGAGCCGGTGCGGAGGCCGGACCAGCCCCTCCGGAAGCCGGGTCGCCGCATCGCCGCTACCACACCGATTTTCCGCGTTTTGGGGACGACCATGAGGCGGAGCCGTGCGAGCAAGGTGACCGACTGAAGCACCGACGGGTGGGTTGCAGCGCGCCCGCCTGGGGCGCTGAATCCACCTGGCTCAAGTTGGATGGTCATGGTCATCAGACGGCAGGTATCCGAGCTCATGTTGAAAACAATCGCGTTGCTGCTGGCAGTTTGCGTCGAGCTGACTGCCTGCCAACTGAAAGAAACCCACGTTAACGTCTATCCTCTTTTCGGCCCTACCTATGGGGACGGCGGCGGCCGTTGAGTGCCTCTCCCACACAGCCGGTGGATGGCACATGGCGGTGCACATCGACCAGCATGGGCGCTACCGGTTTTGGCCGGCAGGTGACTGGCCCCCTGGCCTTCCCTGATCCGGTGCAGAGGGTGGCCGTCAGTTTCTAACGGCATCTGGCGCCGCTTGGCGTGTAGATACGAACGTCACCCCGCGCGAAGATCGACGGCACCACGCATGTAAATGGCGTTTTGCAGAAATCCGGTCAACGGCCACCGAACACCTTTGGGGCCGCCGGTGGTACCGGAGGTATAGAGCAAAACGAATGGATCGCCGCCGTTCAGCATCACCGGGTCGAACACCGGCGATTGCGCTGCGAGCGCGGCGGCGAAGTCGCCCGGCGATGAACGGCCGCGGTCGACCATCATGGCCGGTGGACAGTTGGCCAAACCATCGACTTTCGGATGGTTATCCTCGTCCGTGACAATCAAACGAGCCTGGCTTCCGCGCGTGGATGTGACCCGGCAACCCGCCGGATTCCCAATATGACCACCAGCAGTTCCGGAATGCGTGGCAACAGGCTGGCCACCACATCACCCTGGCCGATCCCGCGCGTCCGCAGCAGGTTGGCGAACCGGGACGATTGCTCGCGCAAGGTCTCGAAGGTGACGGATTCTTCCGCGAAGTCTTTGCCGATCCAATGCAAAGCGACACGACCGTCCCGGTCCCAACGGTCGCAGCATTCGACTGCGGCGCGAATTCCGCCGACCAGGGTGCCGTGAAGAACCGACCGGGCCCACGTTTGTGGATCGGCTGGGGACCGCGCAAGAAGACTAACGACGAATATTGGAGTTTGGCAAGAAAACGGACTTGGTCGCCTTGATCAAATGCCGTCCTGATCAGCTTGCGAGATGACCCAATCAGCCCTGCGGCGGGAGATGGGCGAGGTCCATTGCGGCATTCCCGAACAGGTGCATGCTATCCTGCCATGAATGCGGAACGCGAGGGAGCAACGTCATGCGAACAGGCGCCGACTACCGGAAGTCTCTCCGCGACGGGCGGCGCGTCTGGATCATGGGCGAAGGCCTGATCGAGGACGTCGCGACGCATCCGGCCACGCGCGCCATGGTCGATGAATATGTCGCCTGGTACGATCGCCATGCCGATCCTGCCTGGACGGACACGGTGCTCACGCCTGACGGCACGCCGATATCCTGCCTGCTGCCGACCAGCGCAGACGACCTGGTGCGCATGGGCAAGTGCTTCTCCGCCACGACATTCCTCAGTGCCGGCAACATCACGCACACGCCGGCCTACGGCCACCTGATTTCACTCGGCATCCTGGCCGCGGTGCAGGAGCGCAACGTGTCGCCGAAGCAGATCGCCGATGCCACGGCGTACCGCGAACTGATCGCGCGCACCGAGCGCTTCCTGACATTCTCCGGCGGCGGCGCGACCATCGGCTATCGAATGCGCGAGGACCCGCAGGATCGCGCCGCACTGCATATCGTGCGCGAGACCGATGCCGGCCTGGTGATCAGCGGCAAGATCGGCATGCACACCAGTCCGGCCTACGCCGAGGAGGTGTTCATCGGCGGCCAGACCGGCATCGAGATCGACACGCATCGTGCGACGTTCGTCGTGCCGGTCGGCGCACCGGGCGTCACCACGATGTGCCGCAAGGCCTCGCTGCGCGACCCCAGCCCGTTCGTGTCGCCGCTGTCCAGCCGGTTCGACGAACTCGACGGCCAGATGTGGCTGGACGAGGTGTTCATCCCGTGGGAGCGCATCTTCCTGCTCGACATGTCGCCCGAGCCGATCGCTCGCTGGCTGGTCTGGCACCAGCTGTATTGCTGGCTGTCGAAGGCGGAGTTCACCCTCGGCCTGGCGTTGGCCTGCACGCACGCGATGGGCCTGATGCAGCACCAGCAGACCATCGACTACCTGCTCGACCTGGTGATCGACGTGCAGACGGTGCGCAGTTGCCAGACCGCGGCGGAGCGCGATCCGCGCTTCACGCCGGAGGGCATCTGCTATCCCAACCACAGCCATCTTGCCGCCGGCAGCATCGCGATGCTGAAGGCGCGCCAGAGAATCAGCGAGTTGCTGCGCATCGTGCCCGGGTCATCGCTTGTCGTCGCACCGACGGACCGTGACCTCGCGTCGCCGGAGGTTGCCGCGGGGCTGGAAGAATCGTTCGGCGGCGGCGGCTACACCGCGCTGCAACGCTCGGCACTGCTGCAGATGGCGTGGGATCACGTGTCGTCGGCATTGGACGCACGCGAATCGTCGTTCGAGCTGCATGCCAACGGCGGCATGCCGGTATGGCGCACGCGCATCCGCCGCAGCTTCGACCGCTACAGCGAGCTGGCCAATGCGGTGTTGCGCATGATGCCGGTGCCGATGCCGGAGATCGACATGAGTTCCATGCAGGACGCGGTATTCGGACCGCGCCGTCCGGTCACGCCGCCGACCGGCACGCGGCAATCGTGAGGACCGGCCCACACGATTGCCATGACGGCGGCCTAGTGTGTCGTCGCTGTCCTGTCCCCA
>DATAPW010000106.1:0-5090 GCA_036265005.1 Acetobacteraceae bacterium
GCAGCGGCGATTCCTGGGAGTTTCGCGCCAGCGCCGACGCCGCGACAGCGGCCAAACCCGGCTATCCCGAATGCGTCGCGATGCTGGTGCAGGTCGGCGATCACCTGCGCAAGCAGTATGATGTGGGCGCGTAGGGCGTGAACCCATAAGCTTGGAGCGCGGACGTCGGCTTAGGTGCGTATAGCGGACACGAGTTGGACATCGCCCTATGTCCGAGAGGTGCCCACAAGCCGACATTGCTGGAGCGGCCTGAGACCAACACGTTGTCGGTCGGAGCACATCCGCGTGACGGAGAAAGTATTGAGCCAAAGGCATGGCTAAGGTAAAATAGCACTGGGTCAGGCTGTTCCAATTGACGCGGTGGCTGTGGTGGAGTGGTTGCAGCATTTCCTTCGGCAGGAGTCCAGCAACCGCCGCATGGCCTACGGATTGGCCATTGCGGGACATGTCATCATTGCGCTGGTTCTACTGCTCGGGTTCTCCAAGCGGACCGAGCCCGCTTCGATTGCAACGACGCCGGTTGAAATCGTGATGGAAGAGCCTGTGGCGGCTTCGCCGCCACCGGTTTCCGCGCCAAATGAACAGAATGATTTGCCGAGCATTCCAGCCGTAGCCGACGCCGACAAGCACGCCAAGGCGCCACTCGCGAAGCTGAACGTCAATGGTGTCGATCAGCCGAAGCAGCCGGGACACGATGGCGGCGACCCCAGCTCGAATCCTGCCAGGCTCCCCATGACGCGCGCTGCCGGCGACCTCGCTTCCGGCGCCGCTTCCCTCCCGTCCTGGGCGGTTGAACCCGTCGGCCTCGCACAGCGGCAGGCGACGGCGCGCGAGTCGGGCGAAGACGAATTGACAGCCATCAAGGAGCCGAAGCTTGGGTGCGGCGCGAAGGCGATGTTGTCGCCACCGCGGGCGAGGATGCGGAAACAAGCGATGGTGATCGGGATAGCAACCGCAGCTCAGGCGCTGGCCATGACACGATCGAGCCAGGTCGTTGCAGACAGACGTATCAATCCGAACTACGCCACAAACACGGAGGTCTTCGCCGACACATGGGTAGGCAAGGCCATAGTGGTGCTTCCTGCTGGACTCACCGCGAATGCGGGCGATGTGATTGAATTCGATCAGGGCTACGTCGATCCGTCCGACCCGTGCCAGTACATTCCGAACCTTGCAGTTAGCAAGCGCTAAGCATCATACGCCACGTTCGACATCGTGCCACGGCTGCGAGCCTGCGTCCTTCTTCCTCCGTAGCAGAGATCTGTTTTTGGCGAAAAGCGCAGCGGACGAGAGTTGCCATAGCGTGGCTTGTGGGATGTTCGTGGGTCAAACTTCAACACTGTGCGGCTGAAACGACCGAGATGTCGCCTTCGGGTCCCACTAGCCGACATGGAGCACGGTCTCCCGTTGTCCACTTCACTATCAAGAGCGGACATTTCGACGGTTAACGTGGGTGTCGGCAAGGGCCACAAGCGATCACCATCGAAAAGGAACGCCCGCCTCGACTCCGCGCCGGCCTTCGTCCACTCATGGCTCTCAACCAGATGGGCGTGCGTCACATCTTAACCATCTCGGTGCGATATTTCGGCAGCAGGGCCGCGATCAGTTTTCCCTTCTCGGCCATCTCTTCCGGTGTCGGTTTCGGCGGTGGCGATGTGCGGCCTTGGACGGGAAATCCGACCGCCAGAAAGAATTCATCCTGTCCTGCCGGCGTACACATGCAGAGCATACGAGCTGTCTTGCCGGACACGTTCCTAAACGCGTGCGGGGCGTTGGCCGGAACGTTGACGGTCGATCCTGCGCGTACGGTGTGCAACTTTCCGCGAAAAGTGAACTCGAGTTCGCCCTCGAGCAGCGAAAACATTTCCTCGAAGTCGTGGCGATGCTGCGGGGGTCCACCGCCGGCGGGCACTAGCATGTCGACCAGGCAATAGCGACCCGCGGTCTGCGCCCCAGACACTAGGACTGTGTATGTGCCGCCGGCCACCGAGATATGCGGCACGCCGGCGCTATCGGGGTCGGCTACCGTCAGGACGCGACCCAGATCGTCGGCGGGAATCGAGGAAGCTGACGGAAAATTTGCAGGAGGGGTGTCGGTCATCTCGGATCTCCGTGTCTATAGCTTGAGAATACTGAGAGGCCGCCTTGCCATGACAAGGAGTGCCTTTTTGAGGCCGGATGTCCGTTCCGCGTTATTCGCGTCGATTTTGGCATGTCCGGGATATGCCCGGTTATGAGGTAGTCTCGGAGGTACCAGTCTCCTTTTTGACGGTTGAAGCTCCGTTGGCGGCAGGCCGGCGCCTGGGACCAGATCATTGATGCACTGGCGGTCGGTCAACACGCGGTGGTGCAGATGATCGATACGTCGGTCGTGCGGGTGCGGCAGCGCGGAGCTTACATCGCGGACAACAATCACCAAGATACGGGCCGCTCGCGAGGGGGCTTATCAAGCCCTAGCAGTCTCTATCGGTTTGTTGTTGTCGTCGCCGATCGTTCAGCGCGCTTTGGCTACTCTCGACAGCACGGTTATGGACTCCTTCACCGCTTTCGACGGCACCAGTTCGGGCGCCGCGGTCTCAGCGCCATTGAGCTCGCGCACGACGTCGACAAACCGCCGTAGCAATGGCGGCAGGGTACGAAGGCGCAGCGCCATCATCAGCCAGCTCTCCGCTTCGGGGGCCGCGATCGGGCGGCTGAACAGGCCGGGCATCGCGATGCAGGTGTAGCATTCGGGCAGTATGGCGATGCCTATCCCCGCGGAGACGAGACCGAGCACCGTGGAGAGTTCGCGCGCTTCCTGTTCGATGCGCGGCGTGAAGCCCGCGGAGCCGCACAGGCTCATGAGATGTTCGTGCATGCCGCAATTCACCAGCGGCTCGACCCCGACGAACGGCTGATCGACCAGCTCGGCCATCGCGATCGGCGCGTGCGAGTTGGCGAGCGGATGGCCGGCCGGAACAAATAGCCGCAAGCGGTCGTGCCACAGCGGAATCAACTCGATGTTGCGGTTCTGCTGCAAGGCCGACGGCGGCCGCAGGATGCCGAAGTCGATCTGGTCGTTGGCGAGTGCTGTGAACTGCCGGCCGGTCGCCATATGCTGCAACTCGATCCGCACGTCGGGATAGCGCTTGCGGAACACCCGCAGCAATTGCGCGAACGGCTCGCGCATCGGCACCGATCCGGTGAACGCCAGCCGGATCGTGCCGGCTTCGCCGCGGCCGGCGCGGCGGACCACGTCGGTGGTGTGTTCGAGTTGCTTGACCGCACGCCGCGCGTTCTCCAGCAGCAATTCACCCGCCGGCGTCAGTTCGACCTTGCGGCGGTTGCGGCTGAACAGGGCGGTGCCAAGCTCGGTCTCGATCGCCTTGATCTGAACGCTGAGCGGGGGCTGGCTGATGTTCAGCCGACGGGCGGCGCGGCTGAACGAGAGTTCTTCGGCCACGGCGATGAAATAGCGAAGCTGTCGGTAATCCATCCTCTTATAGTCAAAACGAATAGCCGGGCTGTCAATATGATATTGGACGGAATGGTCGCTGGCGGCCGATAGTGCGGTCGAAACCGGCAGTCTCGAGAACGCGCAAGGCCCACGCGCGTCGCATAAAATGCAGCAGGGATGAAATCATGAGACTGGGCTGGTATTCCGACCTGCTCGCAGAGGAGCGGCGAACCTTCTGGGCGTGCTTTGCCGGTCTCGGCCTCGATTCCATGGACACCACGATCTTCTCGCTGGTGTTGCCGACATTGATCGCGCTGCTCGGCATCAGCCATCCGGAGGCCGGCATTCTCGGCTCGGCCTATCTGATCGGCAGCGCGGTCGGCGGCTGGGGCGGCGGCATCATCGCGGACAGAATAGGCCGGGTGCGCACCCTGCAGGCCATGATCCTGCTGGTGGCGATCTTCACGTGCTTGTCCGCGTTCAGTTCAAATTTCTGGCAATTGCTGATCGCGCGCTTCCTGCAGGGAGCCGGCTATGGCGGCGAGTCGGCGATCGGCGGCGTGCTGATCTCTGAGGTGATCCGCTCGCATCTGCGCGGCCGGGTCGCGGCCACCGTGCAGAGCGGATATGCCGTCGGCTACGCGCTGTCGGTCCTGGCATTCCCGGTCGTGTATGCGCTGTTTCCGCAGGCGCAGGCCTGGCGCGTCTTTCTGCTGCTCGGCCTGCTTCCGGCGCTGTTGGTGTTCATCATCCGGCGGCTGGTGCGTGAGCCCGAGATCTTTGTCGAAACCAGGAGGGCGTTGCGGGATCAACAGGCCGCGCCCAAGATCGGCGCGATCTTCCAGCCGCAATTCCTGCGCACCACCATCACCTGCCTGTTTCTGGCGACCGGCGTGCTCGGCGGCGCCTATGTCATGATCACCTGGCTGCCGACCTATTTGCAGAGCGCGCTCGGGATGCCCGTGACCAAGACCGCGGGCTTCCTGTTCGTCAACATCTTCGGCTCGCTCACCGGCCCGGTGTTCTATGGCATCCTGAGCGACAGGATCGGCCGCCGCCAGGCGTTCGTCGCGTTCCTGATCTGCCAGGCGATCAACGCGGCGATCTACCTGTTCGTCCCGCTCAGTCCTGCGATCATCCTCATTCTCGGCTATTTCCTCGGCGCCTTCCAGGGTGGGCTCGCCTCGGGGCTGGTGCCGTCGTTCGCCGAGCTCTATCCGACCGAGTTGCGGGCCAACGGTGCGAGCTTCTGCGCCAGCGTCGGACGCGGCGTAGCTTCGATCGTGCCGGGCATGGTAGGGATTCTGTCGGTGCAACTGACGCTGCCGGTCGCGATGGGGGCGTGCGCCATCGCCTCCTACATCGTCGGCATCATCGCCGCGCTGTTGTTGCGCGACAAAACCGGTATCGACCTGCGCACGCTCGATCGCGAGAGCGCGGTGTCGGCGGTCCAGGCTGTCGGCAAGGGTCGAACGGATACAAACAGCAGCGCAGCTGCGAACGGAGGCATGACGTGATTGGATTTCAGATCTGCAAGCGGACCCGCAAGGTCGGCGCCGACATCGTCGCGAAGTTTCGCGAGCTGCCGGTTGCCAATATCAGCGATTCGATGTCGCGCATGACCGCGGCCGGCGCCAAACTGCGGCCGATCCAT
>DATAPW010000107.1:0-2689 GCA_036265005.1 Acetobacteraceae bacterium
TTGGGCCAGGTCCAGTCAAAGTCGCAGACTGGTTTGAAGCGGCCGATATGCGCGGCGCTGAGCCGACGCTCCAGGCTGCGGCGGGAGCGTTGCTGCTCCTCCCAGTCGAGCATCGGCGCTAGCCAGGGCTGGGTTGCGACCTCGGACCAGTGCGTCAGCAGACCATGCAGGTGCAGCGCCTCGGCGCGGGCGCGCAGCGTGTCGTTTTCAATCTTTGGCAGGTGCGGCGTCGGCAGAGGCATCGTACTGTTCCTTGAGCTGATCGTAGGTTTCGAGTGCATGCGGTTGCACCGTGGTGTCACGGGCTTGCAGATGCGCCGGCAGCGCGACGCCGACCGACGGTGGCTCGCCGCGCTGCTCGCGCCGCCGCGCCAGGGCCAGACGCACGGCGTTCGGGTGCGGCACACCGCGCTGCAGCGCTTCGAGGATGGCGGCTTGCATCTCGGCGGCGCTGGTCTGCGCCAGCAAGCGCATCAGCGCGGCGGTGATGGCACCCAGATTGGCGCCGCGTTCGGCGGCGCGGATCAGCAGGGTCTGGCTGGCCGGAGCGGCCTGGACCAGGCGATCGGTGGCGCGGTGCTGACGGGCGGCACGCTTCTGCTCGACCAGCGCCGCGACGTGGCCGGGGAGTTCGATCTGCGCGTCGCGGTCGTAGCTGCGCCGATGGCAGGCGAGCACCGCGCCGCCGTCAACGACGCGTACCTCATTCGGATCGGCGAGCACCGTCAGCACGCGGCGAACGTTCGTATGGGGTACGGAATAGTCGTTGAGATCGAAGCGGACATAGGGCGTCTTGCCGACCGAGACCGCGACGCGTTCGAGCAGCGGCGCCGGATTGTCCGCCAGTGGCAGCAGGCGCGGCGCTTCCACGGCGAACACCTCGCGGACGCTGCGTCCAAGGTCTTCGGGACAGCGTCGGTCGGCGGCCTGCCCGTTGCACCAAGCCTCGGCCTGGGCATTAAGATCATCGAGATCGGCAAACGTGCGAGCGACGAAGAACGCATCCCGTACGTAACGTATGGCTCTCTCCACGCGACCTTTTTCGTTGCCGCGTGCCACCGCCACCGGGCGGGGTTCATAACGGTAGTGTCCGGCAAAGCCGAGCAGTGTCGGATGGAAGCGGATCGCATCGCCGCGTCGTTCCAAGACCGCACTTCTCAGATTATCGTAGAGTAGAACACGAGGTACACCCTGCCATGTCTCGAAGGCGGCGACGTGTCCGCGCAGGAAGTTTTCCATGCGGGCATCAAGGAAGAAGCGCAGGAAGATCTGACGCGAGTAACTCAACACCATAACGAACGCCATCAGCGGACGGCGTGCCCGGCCAATCTTGAGATGTCCGAAATGCCCCCAGTCGACCTGTGCTTGTTCGCCGGGCAGGCAGCGCAGGCGCAAATAGGCTTCGGCTTTGGGACGCGGCCGATGGCAGGCTATCAGGTGGCGGAAGTGATCGGCGCTGCCGCGATAGCCGCGTCCGTAAGCCATGGCATACAGCCGGCTGGCGGTCAGCGTCGGGAAGCTCTCCAGCGTCTGGTGGATGAACGGCAGATACGCGTCAATCTTCGACGGACGTGGCGGCGGCCCGACCCGCGGCAACCCGGCCTGCGCCAGCACCCGCCGTACCACGCTGTGATGGATGTGCAGCTGACGCGCGATGGTGCCCATTGTCCATTTCTCGGCGTGATAGAAGCGCAGGATCTGTGCCTCGATGTCAGGCGGCGTCACCATGTTTGGGTCCCATCGTCGGATCGCGCTACAGCCGGTCTCGGCGAGGACCGCGGCGCCGCAGGAAGCCCTGGCGGACCAATGGCGGGCAGCGACGACCACACCAGTGACAGTGCGTGATCGTTCGCCGGGGCCGATCCTCCGGGACAGCTGCGTCGCCCGCACTCATCGGCGAGCCAGGTGGCAGCAAATCATCGGGCGGCCGTGGGGGTGAACCGTGATGCGTCACTTTTTTGTCGCGCACCCGGTAGCGACCTTGTCGCGCGGCATGGCGACGTCGCCCCGCAGGACCACGCTGATAGCGCTGCCCGGCGCACTGGACCGCGCGGCGCCGGGCGCGTTGACCGCAGTCTTCAGCACAATAAATCTGGCCACGGTCGCAGCAGCTGCAGATCAGCGCCTGGGCGTGACAACCGGCGCATAGAAACAGCCGAGCTGATGCAGCGTCGGCATGATCGAAACCGCGATCGCCGCATGGACGACCGCCACGATTGCCGGGATACTGTCCCTGCATGCGTGCCCAGCACGGTGTAGGGCACGGCGTCGATGCGGAACCGCCAAGTTGAGATCGGCGCCGTGCTTGCCTCTCGAAAGCAGCAAGCTACTACGCGCCACCCGGGCCGGCAGTCAGCTCAGCTGCCGACCAGCGGAACAGCAACATGAGCTTCAGCATCGGCAGCCCGATCGAGACCCCTTTGCCGGCCAGGGCCAACGCTGGCAAATACGACCACGCTGGCATTCGGCGCCGGATAGACGCGGATTCAGGCCGCCATCGACACTCCGGACGCAGGTCCGCCAACTTGTCCCCAAGTACGACGATATCATCATTGACGTGGGAGGGCGGGATACTGGCAGCCTACGCGCTGCCCTGACTGTCGCAGACCTGGTGCTGGTACCAGTACAGCCTCGCAGCTTCGACGTGTGGGCGCTTGACCAGGTGGCCACGCTGGTGACGGAAGCTCGC
>DATAPW010000108.1:0-29000 GCA_036265005.1 Acetobacteraceae bacterium
ATGCTGGATGATGACGAGGCACAGGTCCTGCCACAGCTTGTGGCTCGGCATGATGCCGAGATCGCGGCAGATATCGGCGATGACCGCACCGACCGGCCGGCGACGGACCTCGGCGGCGATCTGCTCCGACGTGGGCAGAAGGGCAAGACGAGGATCGGCCGCGTATGTGGGCCTGGCGGCGGCTGGTCGGGGGGCACGCTGGGCCGATGCGCGCGCGGGCGCGGCTGGCGCGTCCGGGCGGGCTGCCAGTTCCACGACCCTGGCTTCGAGCGCGCTGGCCCACAGCAGCTCGCGAGTGATGCGCGCGAGGATCAGCCCGATGTCGCGAGTGCCGAACGGCAGCATGACGAGGGCGAGATCGGTCGTAGCGGCGCGTTGCTGCAGTGTGGCGGCGAGTTCCTTGCCGTACTCGATGAGCTTGCGCACCAGGCCGACGAGGTGGCCGAACCGGCTGGGTCTGTCCTCGCCGGGCATCGCGGGGCCGAGTGGGGAAGTTGCGACTGGGAGGGTGGCCGAGGCAGACATGAACATAACAAGAACATGTGGCCGCGCGCATGTCAAGGAAAATATTCCCGACACTCGAAAAGCGCCGCAGGCAAAGTAAAATTCGACGCAGATGGACACAGATGCACGCGGATGGTCCGGTGTGGTTCATCGGCCATGAGCCACGCGTTTGATCTTCAGGCGCGGCATACCGAAGCGGCGCCTACGCCCTGTGCCAGCGCGTTCTCGTAGAGCTTCGCCAGGAATCCCACCCCAAGCCGTATCGAGCACAGCGAACGCGCACAGCCGATGACATACACCGACAGATCATTCAGCCTCGCGCCAATCTGCGTGCATCCGCGCGCATCAGCTTTGTTATCTGCGTTTGGATTCTTTCTTCGCGATGTTGCCGACAGATGCTGGCCCTCCGGTCGCCGCCGTGCCATGGAACCTGTTCGTTTGACACCGATCCACACTACCGCCAATGATCCGCGCTTCCTCTGGACCCGCCCCGAGCAGTCGCGGGCGGGGGATCCGTTGGGGAAACTGCAAGAAGGCTCATGCCCATGATTTCCGCTCTGCTGCCGAATTACGCTCGTGCCGACCTCGCCTTTGAGCGGGGCGAAGGCGCTTGGTTGTGGACGGTGGACGGGCGACGATTCCTCGATTTCGGGTCAGGCATCGCCACCGCTTCACTGGGCCATGGCCACCCGCATCTGTCCAAGGCGATCGCCGAGCAGGCCGCCAAGGTCATGCATGTGTCCAACCTGTATCGCATCCCCGGCGCCGAGAAACTGGCGCAGCGGCTGGTGGATGCGACGTTCGCGGACAGCGTGTTCTTCTGCAACTCGGGCGCGGAAGCGAACGAGGGTATGATCAAAATGATGCGCCGCGCGATGTACGACGCGGGCAAGGGCGAACGCTTCCGCTTCATCGTGTTCGAGGGCGCGTTCCACGGTCGCACGCTGGCGACGTTGGCCGCCACCGGCAATGCCAAGTACCTGGAGGGCTTCGGCCCGGTGGTCGAAGGCTTCGACCAGGTGCCGTTCAACAACATGAACGCGGTGCGCGACAAGGTCGGTCCCGCCACCGCCGGCATCATCGTCGAGCCGATCCAGGGCGAGGGCGGCGTGCGTCCCGCCGACATGCAGTTCCTGCGCGACCTGCGCGCGGTGTGCGACGAGTACGGCATCATCCTTGGCATGGACGAAGTGCAGTCCGGCATGGGCCGCACCGGCAAGCTGTTCGCGCATGAATGGGCGGGGATCGTGCCCGACGTCCTGTCGGCGGCGAAGGGCATCGGTGGCGGCTTCCCGTTGGGTGCGGTGCTGGCGAAGGAGCAGTACGCCAAGGCGCTGAAGCCCGGCACGCACGGCACGACGTTCGGCGGCAATCCGCTGGCGTGCGCCGCTGGCAACGCGGTGATGGACGTGATCATGGCGCCGGGCTTCCTGGAGGGTGTGCAGCGCAAGGGCAACAAGCTGCGCTCCGAGCTGGACAAGATCGTCCGCGAATTCCCGCAGGTGTTCGAGGACGCGCGCGGCATGGGCCTGCTGCAGGGCATGAAGTGCGTGCTGCCGCAGGGCGAGGTGCAGGCCGCCTGCGTCGCGGAAGGCCTGATGGCGATCACCGCCGGCGACAACGTGCTGCGTCTTGCGCCGCCGCTGGTCGTCAGCGACGCGGACCTGGACGAGGCGGTGGCGATGCTGCGTCGTGCGGCGCGGCGCGTGCTGCCGTCCAATGCCAAGGCGGCAGCGAAGTGAGTGCATCGCTGAAACGGAACCGCGACGCCGAAGGCCGGTCGACCGACAAAGAGGCCGGCCCGAGGCACTTCCTCGACCTGCGCGATTTCGATCCCGCGACGCTGCGGCAGATGTTGGACGTCGCGGCGAACTACAAGCGCGGTGGCGTGTCGTCACGGCCGCTGGCCGGCAAGATGCTTGCCCTGATCTTCGAGAAGCCGAGTACGCGCACGCGCGTTTCGTTCGAGGTCGGCATGCGGCAGCTTGGCGGCGACGTGATCGTGCTGTCGGCGCGCGACATGCAGAGCGGCCGCGGCGAATCACCCGCGGACACTGCGCGCGTGTTGTCCCGGTACGTCGATGCGATCATGCTGCGCACCGACACTGTGGCAAAGCTGCATGAGCTGGCGCAGTACGCCACGGTGCCGGTGATCAACGGGCTCACCGACACGTCGCATCCGTGCCAGCTCATGGCTGACGTGCTGACATTCGAGGAGCATCGCGGGCCGATCGCGGGCCAGGTCGTGGCCTGGTGCGGCGACGGCAACAACGTCGCGCGAAGCTGGATCGAGGCGGCCGTGCGGTTCGGCTTCACGCTGCGCCTGGCGACGCCGGATGCATTGCGTCCGCCGAAGGACCTGATCGACTGGGCTCGCGCGCAGGGCGGCAGGATCGAGCTGACGGACGATCCGGAAAAGGCAGTGGCGGATGCACGCTGCGTGGTGACCGACACCTGGGTGTCCATGTCGGACGACCCGAACACGGCCCGCCACAACCTGCTGGCGCCGTTCCGCGTCACCTCGGCGCTGATGGCGAAGGCGGCGGCGGATGCGATCTTCATGCACTGCCTGCCGGCGCATCGCGGCGAGGAGGTCACCGAAGACGTGATCGACGGCCCGCAATCGGTGGTGTTCGACGAAGCCGAGAACCGACTGCATGCACAGAAGGGCGTGCTGGCCTGGGTGTTGGGCGCAGTACGATAGCCTGCCGAAATGTTCTCGCCGCAATGGCGGCGCTGTGGTAGATAACCAAGCAGCGGGGCCGCTTGGCGCGACCCCGCCACTGGTTGGACAGGCTAACGGCAGCGTGCGATGACCGGTCGCACTTGCCACCTGCCCCACCAGAGTTCCCGGACAATGCGGTTATGCACTGCGGTACCCTCCGATGGTTGCCGACCTAATTTCCGGCAACGATCGCAGGATGCCGCCTGAAAAGCTGACATCCGGTTGACGTCGCGCCGGCGTGATGCGGCCGTGGAGCAGCACACCCGCGTGTCAAGCCCTTTGCTGCAATGCAGCAAATCCCCTTATTGGCCAAGCCGAACAGACAGGAGTGTTGACCCACCATGAAGTGGTCGCGCGAATTGCGGATCGCCAGACGGAGCATGCGGACGGCTGTCCGCGCCGCTTCG
Source organism: Acetobacteraceae bacterium (assembly GCA_036265005.1). Classification (GTDB taxonomy): domain Bacteria; phylum Pseudomonadota; class Alphaproteobacteria; order Acetobacterales; family Acetobacteraceae; genus JAMXLO01. The sequence continues at coordinate 3,637 of DATAPW010000108.1, forward strand.
GCCATGGCGAGGGCCCAGGCGAAGCTTCCGGCTTCGTTGATGCCGGCGCCGTGGTCGACGCCGCATCCCCTGGCCACGGTTCCCGGCCAGTTCGAGGTGGCCGACTTTGGCAGCAACCCTGGCCGGCTATCCATGTTCGTTCACGTTCCGCCCAATCCGCCAGCGCCGGGCGCGCCCCTGGTGGTGCTGTTGCATGGCTGCGGGCAGTCCGCCGCGGCGTTCGCCCACGACACGGGGTGGGCGGCGCTGGCAGACCGTATAGGCTTGCCACTCGTGCTTCCGGAGCAGTCCGGCGAAAACAACCACGGCCGTTGCTTCAACTGGTTCCGTCCCGCCCACGTCACACGCGGACTGGGCGAGGCCTTGTCGATCCGGCAGATGGTCGCGACGGCGGTTGAGCGGTTCGGTTCCGATCCTGCCCGGGTCTACATCGCAGGCCTGTCCGCCGGAGGCGCGATGGCCGCTGCCATGCTGGCAGCCTACCCGGATGTATGCGCCGCCGGCGCTGTCGTCGCTGGTTTGCCGGTCGGGGCGGCAACCGGCGTGACCGAGGCACTGGCGCGGATGGCTGAGGCTGGTCCGCATCGGTCACGCGCCGACTGGGCCGAGCAGGTGCATCACGCCGCCCCGGTTGGCTTCGTCGGACCCTGGCCACGCCTGTCCATCTGGCATGGCGATGCGGACCGCGTCGTTGACCCCGCCAACGCGCGTCTGCTGGCGGAACAATGGTCGGCGGTGCATGGCCTCGAAGGCAGCAGAAGCGTTCCCGGACGATCCGGCGCACGACACGAACTATGGGATGGGACAGCGTCTCCCGCGGTTGAGCTTTGGATGTTGCCGGATCAGCCGCACACGTGGCCCGCCAATGCAGCGGAGGAGGTCGCCCGGTTCTGGCGCCTGATATGATCGATATGTTGTGGTGCGACGCTGTTCCCTGGTCATGCGATGGTGAATGCAATTCTTAGGGGATAGAGAGCTGGCATTAACCGCACGGCAACTGGTCGCCGTCATCTTCGCATGACCGGTCGCAGTTCAGGATGCCACGATGTCAAGCGAAGTGACCGCGAGAGACGTCATCATCGCGGACAACGATTACATAATCCGCGGCATTCTGCGGAACATGCTGGAGGCCCAGAGCTTCAGTGTGTTGCAGGCCATCGATGGTCTTGAGGCCATCGAGTTTGCCACCCGCACGGACGCCCGGCTCGTCATCCTCGATTACAAGATGCCGAAGCTGGATGGCTTTGCGGCCTGCGCGCAAATCCGCCGCCTGCCGGGCTACGGCGATGTACCCATCATCATTCTCACGGCATTCAACGATGACGAGACACGCGAAGCGGCTCGGCATGCCGGCGCGACTGCATTCTTCGCCAAGCCATTCAGGCCAACCGAGCTGTTGCGCGCCGTTGCCGATCTCCTGGCGCCTTCCGGATCCCGCCACGGTTCGGCAACCGCCGCGATTGAACCTGTCGCATTTGTCTGGCGGCGCCGGCTGGACCCGGCACCGCTCGATGGCGAGCCCAATGAGTTGTCCGAGGGACGTCGGATACTCAACATTTGCCGACGCTGAAATCACCCGCCTGGTCAGTTGACTGTCATGTCTCCCGGCGCCTGCCGCTGGCGGATTGCCGCCAGCGCAGCCTCTGCCTCGCGCCGAATTTCCCCGGCCATGTGGTTTGCCCCGCCGGGATCGGCGTTGATCATCGTCTGAAACCGGGCGGCGACGGCTGACAGCCGCGCAAAGCCAAGCTGGCCGGCGCCGCCTGCCAGTTCATGCGCGAGATCGGCCAGCGTCTCCGGCGCCGCATACCATGTCGGTTCACCAAGCGTTCGCAGCAATGCCTCGATCCGCAGAGACAGGCAATCAAGCAGCCCGCGAACGATATCGGGTCTCATGCCGGCCTCCAGTTCCGCCAGCCGGCCGCGATCGATCGTCGCCTGGACGTCGCACGAGGGCGGCTCGCTCCGGGCAGCCGCTCGCATGACGACGGCGAGCAACTCCGCCTGGGTGAATGGCTTGGCCAGGTGATCGGACATGCCTGCGCGGCGGCATTCTTCCGCGTGCTGATCGAGTGCGTTCGCCGTCACCGCGACAATTGGCACGCGCGCGCGCGGTCCGCCCAGTTTGCGGATGCATCGCGTCGCCTCCAGGCCATCCATTCCGGCCATGCGCATGTCCATGAGGATCACGTCGAAGTCCTGCGTGGCAACGAGTCCAACGGCCTCACTGCCGTCGTTGGCTTCGGTCGCGATGTGGCCCGCCTGGCGCAGGAATGCTGCTGCGACCTGACGATTTACCTCGGAGTCGTCCACCACCAGCACATTCAGCGGTCGCTGCGGCACGGCCTCGCCGGCCTCAGGCACAATGCCGGGCGTGTCTGTGATGCCCGCAGGCAATTCAAGCCAGAACACGCTTCCTCCGCCAGGATTGTCGCGATGACCCATATGGCCGCCCATGCGTCGGGCGAGGCGGTGCGCGATTGCCAGACCGAGACCGGTGCCTTCGATGCTGGTTCGCTCCGCGCCGAACCGCTCGAATTCCTTGAACAGACGGTGGCGCAGCTCCTCCGGTATGCCGATGCCGGTGTCGGCCACTTCGATCGTCAGGTGATCCTTGCCGCTCATCACGCGTAGCTCGACCGCGCCATGCGCCGTGTATTTGACCGCGTTGCTCAGCAGGTTCATCAAAATCTGCCGAAGCTGGACGCCATCCGTCACGAATTGCGTGGCGGCATCGGGCGCAATGGTAACGCGCGTCTCCAGGCCGCGTGCTTTGGAACCAGGTTCGATGATCGCCATGCATTCGTCGACCAGGCTGCGGACATCGATGTCCTGCATGTGCAGTTCCGGCCCCAATGCCTCGATCCGCGCGTAGTCGAGCACGACGTTGACCACGTCGCGCATGTGCTTGCAGGCACGGACGATCTCTGCCACCTGGTGCGCCTGGGCAGGGCGCAGCGTATCCGTGTGGAACAACTGGTCGGCGTAGCCGAGTACACCGTGGAGAGGTGTGCGCAACTCGTGGCTCAACGTGGTGAGAAAGCGCGATTTCTCACCACTTTCACGCTTCGCCGCGTCGCGCTGGCGATTCGCACGCCACAGCCGACGCATCAATGCCGAAACGGTCGCGACAACGGCGAGCGCCGCGACCGCCACCCACATGACGGCGTTGCCCTCGTCCGTCGCGACACCGACGCTCACGATCAGCGGCAGCGTTCCGACGCGGTGAAAAAGGAATTGCCGCTTGATATGATCGACTGGATCCTGTGCCGTGATCGAGGTCGATCCAGTCTGCATGAACTCATGGAACGGAGTGGCGACATCGACGATGCTTCCGATATCGTTCCGGTTGAATGGCAGCCGCATGAAAATTGTACCGTCATTGCGCAGCAGCGTCACGGAGTTGCGCGGCCCTGGCTCCAGGCTGCTGAACAGGTCGCGAAGATGGTCCAGCCGAACACTGGCCACGACGACGCCGGCGAATTTGCCGTCGTTGCCCATGATCCGCCGGCTCATTGGGAAGTAGCCCAACCCCTCGTTCGTCGGCCCGAATGGCCGGCCGATGAACAGAGCGTCCGAACGGCTGTCGCGTTGCGCAACAAAGTAGTCCCGGTTCGACCAGTCGCTGGCATCATGTCGCGGTGGCGTCCTGGCGATGACGATGCCATCGGCATCCAATACGTTGATGAAGTCGATACTCCGGCCGCGCGTAGTACGTTCGAACAGAAGAGCGTCGCGCTCCTGGTTGCTCAGGCTCAGGCTCGTCGAGGACTGGCGTCCGCCGATGGCGCCCTGTAGCGTGAGATCGACCTGCTCGACAGTTCCCTCGACCTCCTGCAACACCGCTGCGGCGAGGTGGCGTGCGGCAGTGTCAGCGTCCAGTTCTGCGCGCCGGTGCATCTGATCCCAGGCGAAACCCACGATCGCGACCACGGCGAGCGCGATCAGGCATGTCATCCCGATCTCAGTTTTCAGCCATGCCGGCATCCGGCGCATATTGCGCAGCAAGCCCATGTCGCCCTGCCTTTTTCAGCTTCGCGAGTCTAGGCAGCAAAATCTTAGGCAACGGTTGACGCGACCGGACCCGTGGTGGCATGTCCAGGCAATGGAATAGCCCGTCTTGCGCATTGAAATAGCGTGGTTCATCATGCATTATGATATGTCAGATATAATTATCCATACCTGGTGAATGATAACGTCTTCGCAGATGCGGGCCGCCCGCGCGATGCTCCGGATCGACCAGAGGACACTGGCCGAGTTGTCCAGCCTGTCCCTGCCGACCATCCAGCGCATGGAGGCCAGCGACGGCGTGGTGCGGGGCAACGTCGATTCACTGATGAAGCTGGTCGGCGCACTGCAGAAAGCCGGCATTGAGCTGATCGCCGAAGGCGCGGCCAGTGCGCAGGGCGGACGCGGCGTGCGGCTGACGAACGCTGCTCCGCCGCCGCGCCACCGCAGATCGCGCCGCACATGATCGCATTCACGCTCGTCTGCATCGTGCTGCTGCTCGGACTCGGCGTCGCCGGCGGGTTCGTCGCGCAATGGCCATCCGGACGGCGCATCGTCTACGGCGGCAGCCTCGCCATTTCGTCGGTGTCGCTGCTGCTCGCGTTGTTCTCGCTCGCTGCCGCGCCTTCGACCGTCACGCTGCCGCTGGGCCTGCCCTGGACCGGCGCGCATTTCCGGCTCGACCCGCTCGCCGCGTTCTTCCTGATCGTGGTCGGCCTCGGCAGCGCCGGCGCCAGCCTCTATGCGCTCGGCTACGGCCGGCACGAACACGAGCCGCAACGCGTGTTGCCGTTCTATCCCGCCTTCCTCGCCGGCCTGAACCTGGTCGTGGTGGCCGACGACGCGTTCAGCTTCCTGTTCGCGTGGGAGCTGATGTCGCTGGCGTCCTGGGCCCTGGTGATGTCGCACCACCGCGAGCCAGGCAACGCGTACGCCGGCTTCGTCTATATCATCATGGCGAGCTTTTCCGGGCTTGCCCTGCTGCTGTGCTTTGGCCTGCTTGCCGGGCCGACCGGCAGCTATGCATTCGACGCGATGCGCGCGGCGCATCCCACGCCTGGCATCGCGGCACTCGCATTGCTCCTCGCACTGATCGGCGCGGGATCGAAGGCCGGCGTGGTGCCTCTGCATGCCTGGCTGCCGTTGGCGCACCCCGCCGCGCCGAGCCACGTGTCGGCACTGATGAGCGGGGTGATGACCAAGGTCGCGGTCTATGGTTTCGTGCGCATCGCCTTCGATCTCCTGGGCGCGCCCTCGGCCTGGTCAGGGATCGTCGTGCTGGCGGTCGGCGGCGTCACCGCGGTGCTGGGCGTGCTGTACGCACTCATGGAGCATGACCTGAAGCGGCTGCTCGCCTACCATACGGTGGAGAACATCGGCATCATCTTCATCGGCCTCGGCCTGGCGCTGGCATTCGGCGCCAACGGGCTGCCCGCGGCGGCGGCGCTCGGACTGACCGCGGCGCTGTTCCACGTGTTCAACCACTCGGTGTTCAAGAGCCTGCTGTTCTTCGGCGTCGGCGCCGTGCAAGCCGCGACCGGTGAGCGCGACATGGATCACCTCGGCGGATTGATCCATCGCATGCCGAAGACCGCATTTGCCTTCCTGGTCGGCTGCGCGGCGATTTCCGCATTGCCACCGTTGAACGGGTTCGTCTCCGAGTGGCTGACATTCCAGGCCATCCTGCTGCATCCCGACCTGCCGCAATGGGGCTTGAAGATCATGATCCCGGCGGACGGCGCGCTGTTGGCACTATCGGCCGCGCTCGCTGCCGCCTGCTTCGTCAAGGCGTACGGCATCGCGTTTCTCGGCAGGCCGCGCACCGCGGTTGCCGCGGAGGCGCGCGAGGTCGACCGATGCTCCCTGGCAGCAATGTTCGCATTCGCCGCGATATGCCTGCTGGCAGGCATCTTCCCCGGCGTGGTGATCGACCTGCTTGCCCCGGTGGTGCATGCATTGACCGGCGCGCGCATGCCGACGCAACTCGGCGTGGCGTGGCTGTCCATCGTGCCGGTCGAGAGTGCGCGCAGCTCGTATAACGGGCTGCTGGTGTTCCTGTTCATCGTCGCATCGGCCTGGCTGACGGTGCTGGTCATTCATCGTTTCGCTTCGCGCGCGCTGCGCCGCGGGCCGGCCTGGGATTGCGGATTCCCCGATCCGCGGCCCGAGACGCAGTACACCGGGGGCAGCTTCGCCCAACCGATCCGCCGGGTTTACGGCGCGGTGGTGTTCCGCACCTACGAGACGGTCACCATGCCGCCGCCCGGCGACAACAGTCCGGCGCGCATCGAGAAACATTTTTCCGATGTTATCTGGGACGTGTTCTACGCGCCGATCGCGGGCGCGGTGTGGCGCGCGTCGGAGGTGCTCAACCACCTGCAGTTCCTGACCATCCGCCGCTATCTCGCCTTCGTCTTCGCAGCCCTGGTGATCCTGCTGTTGGCGCTGGCGCTATGGCAGTGATGCGGGGAGTGCTCCGCCAGTGATCGCATCGCTGCTCGTGCAGGGCGTGCAGATGGCGCTGGTGCTTGTGCTGGCGCCGCTGCTGACCGGCCTTGTGCGCAAGGTGAAGGCACGATTGCAGCGCCGCCGCGGGCCATCGCTGATCCAGCCCTATCGCGACCTGAACAGGCTGCTCGGCAAGGAAGTCGTGCTGGCCGAAAATGCATCGTGGCTGTTCCGCGTTGCGCCCTACGTCATCTTCGCCGTCACCTGGGTGGCCGCAGCGCTGGTGCCGACCTTCGCCACCGGGCTGCTGTTCAGTTGGTCGGGCGACCTGATCGCCATCACAGCACTGCTCGGCAGTGCGCGCTTCACGCAGGCACTGGCGGCAATGGATATCGGCACCAGCTTCGGCGGCATCGGCGCCTCGCGCGAGGTGATGATCGCCTCGCTCGCCGAACCCGCGATGCTGATGATCGCGCTGTCGGTCGCACTGGTCGCCGGCTCCACGCAGCTCTCCACGATTGCCGACTACATGGCGTTCTCCGCCGTCGGCCTTCGCGTGTCGCTGGCACTCGGGCTGGTCGCTTTGATCATCGTGGCGCTGGCCGAGAACGCACGCATCCCGGTCGACAATCCTGCCACGCACCTGGAGCTCACCATGGTGCATGAGGCGATGGTGCTGGAATACTCCGGCCGGCATCTGGCGATGATCGACCTTGCCGCGTCGCTGAAGCTGTTGCTCTACGTGTCGGTGATCGCCTGCATCTTCTTTCCGGTGGGCCTGGCCTATGGCTACGCGATCGGTCTGGCGCTGTACCTCGCCAAGCTTGCGGTCGCCGGCGTGCTGCTTGGCGTGTTCGAGACGTCGATTGCCAAGATGCGCGTGTTCCGCGTGCCCAACTTCCTCGGCGCTGCGCTGATGCTGGGCCTGCTCGGGGTGCTGCTGCTGTTCGTATCGAAAGGCATGTGATGCCGCACGGATATGGCTTCGACATCGCGCACATGCTGGCCGGCGGCCTGGTGCTGGTCAGCTTCATGATGCTGTACCAGGACCGGCTCTACGCCCTGATCAACATGCTGGCCCTGCACGCATTGGTCCTGGCGCTGTCAGTGGCCTGGCAGGCGCACATCCAGGGCGCGCCGCATCTCTACATCACCGCGGCGATCGCGCTTGGCTTCAAGGCCATCGCCGTTCCATGGGCGCTGCGCCGCATGGTGTTCCGCCTGGGCATTCACCGCGAGATCGAGAACGTCGTAAGCATCGGCCTGACCATGCTGGCCGGCATCGCACTGGTGGCACTGTCGATGATGGTGATGCTGCCGGTCACCGCACACGCCGATCCGATCGCGCGCGAGGACATCGCCCTGGCGTTGTCCGTGGTGTTGATCGGCCTGCTGATGATGGTGACCCGGCGCAATGCGGTCAGCCAGGTGGTGGGGTTTCTGTCGCTGGAGAATGGCGTGAACCTGGCGGCCACGGGCGCGCAGGGCATGCCGATGGTGGTGGAGATCAGCGTCGCTTTCTCCATCCTGATCGCGTTCATCGTGATCGGCATATTCCTGTTCCGCATCCGCGAACGCTTCGACACGGTGGACCTGGAGGCGCTGGACGCATTCCGTGGAGAGAGGCGGTGACGATGACGCACCCCCATCGTCATGGCCGGGACAAGCCCGGCCATGACGTGGAAACCGCGACATGACTGAGTACGCCATCCTCCTGGTGCCGCTGCTTGCCGCGGCGATCCTGGCAGCAATCCCCGATTATCGCCTGTCGGCTCGGATCAACGTCGGCGCCAGCCTGCTGTCGTTCCTCTGTGCGTTGCTCCTGCTGGTGGACCGTCCCGCCACGGGACAGTTCCTGTTGGTCGATGACCTGAACGTCGTGTTCATCCTGCTCAACACGTTCGTCGGCTTCACCACCAGTGCGTTCAGCGCCAGCTATATCGACCACGAGCTGGAGACCGGCCGCCTCACCGCCGGCTATCTGCGATTCTACCACGCGATGTACCAGCTCATGCTGTTCGGCATGAACCTGGCGCTGATCGCCAACAATATCGGCCTGATGTGGGTGGCGGTCGAACTTGCGACGCTGACCACTGTTGTCATGGTCGGCATCTACCGCACGCACGAGGCGATCGAGGCCGCCTGGAAATACTTCATCCTCGGCAGCGTCGGCATCGCGCTGGCGCTGTTCGGAACCATCCTGGTCTATACCGCGGCGCGGCCTGTCATCGGCGAAGGCCTCGATGCCATGGTCTGGACCGTTCTGATCACCCGCGCCCGCGACTTCGACCCGGCCCTGCTCAACATCGCCTTCATTTTCCTGCTGCTGGGCTATGGCACCAAGGTCGGCCTCGCGCCGATGCATGCCTGGTTGCCGGACGCACACGCCGAGGGCCCGACGCCGATATCGGCGGTGCTGTCGGGGTTGCTGCTGAACGTCGCGCTGTATGCCCTGCTGCGCTTCAAGATGCTGCTGGCGGCGAATCCTTCTGCCATCGCACCCGGCCCGCTGATGATCGCTCTCGGCCTGATCTCGCTGATCTTCGCTGCCTTCATGCTGTATCGCCGGCGCGACATCAAACGCATGTTCGCCTATTCGTCGATCGAGCACATGGGGATCACGGTGTTCGCCTTCGGCATGGCGGGGCCGCTCGGCAACTTTGCCGGGCTGCTGCAGATGACCATGCACAGCCTGACCAAGTCGGCGATCTTCTTCTCGGTGGGTCACATCGCGCAGGTGAAGGGCACGCAGCGCATTGCCGACATGGGCGGACTGACCGCATCGCACCCGGTACTCGGCTGGGGCCTGATCGCCGGCGTTGCCGCGATCGCCGGCCTGCCGCCATTCGGCGTGTTCACCAGCGAATTCCTGGTGATCAGCTCGACCTTCGCGCGCGAACCGTTGCTGGCAATCCTGTTCGTGTTCGGCCTGCTGGTGTCGTTCGGAGCCCTGTTCCTGCGTGTCACCTCGGTGGCATTCGGCGAACCGCGCGGTCCGACCGGACCGGTCACGGCAACCTATCTGCCGATGTTCGCCCACCTGGCCCTGGTGCTGATTGCCGGAATCTACCTGCCGGGACCACTGGTCGCCTGGTTTCAGCACGTGGCGGCGCTGCTGGGATGACCGCAATCGACACCGGCTACTGGCAGGAGGCGACGCGTTGCCTTGCGGCCGGTCAAGTGACGCTGCTCGGTCTCTGGGGCGAGCCTGGCCGCGTGCACATGGCAGTGCTCGACGCTGTCGATCCGCCGATCGCCGTGCTGAGTCTCGACTGCCCGGGCGGCCGCTATCCCTCGGTTGGCGCCATGCACGCTCCGGCGATCCGGCTGGAACGTGCCGCGCGCGACCTGTTCGGCCTTGAGCCGGTCGGCCTGCCCGATACGCGCCCCTGGCTCGATCATGGCCCTGATCCCACGGCGTATCCGTTCCTGCCGGTGGAAGGCGAAGGCCTGCATCAGATTCCGGTTGGCCCGGTGCATGCCGGCATCATTGAGCCGGGGCATTTCCGCTTCACCGCCGACGGCGAAACCGTGGTGCGCCTGGAGCAGCGCCTGGGCTACGTACACAAGGGCATCGATCACCTGATGCATGGGGCGACGCTGGAACAGGCAGCACGCCTCGCCGGCCGCACGTCAGGCGACAGCACCGTCGCCTATGCGTTCGCCTTCGCCCGTGCGGTCGAGACAGCGCTGGGCGTCGAAGCGCCACCGCGTGCCGCCTGGCTGCGCGGCCTGATGGCGGAACTGGAGCGGATCGCCAACCATCTCGGCGACTTTGGCGCGATCTGCAACGACGCGTCGTTCAGCATCATGCTGGCGCATTGCGGCATGTTGCGCGAACTTGTCCTGCGCTGCGCCGCTGCGTGTTTCGGCCATCGCCTGATGATGGACCGTATCGTCCCGGGCGGTGTCGCGGTCGATCTGTCGCCCGAGGGCATGTCGCGGATCCGCGCGCTCGTAGCAGAGGTGCGTTCCCGCTTCGCCCCGTTGGTGAAGCTGTACGATGCCACGGCGTCGCTGCAGGATCGAACGGTCGGGACCGGTATCCTGTCCGCCGAACTCGCCCGGCGTTTCGGCGCCGGCGGGCATGTCGGTCGCGCATCCGGTCGCGACTTCGACGCGCGCCGGTCGATCGGCTATTTGCCGTATGACCGGCTCCATTTCGACGTACCGGTGCGCGAGGACGGCGACGTCAACGCCCGCGCCTGGATCCGCATCAAGGAGATCGAGCAGAGCCTGTCGATGATCCACCAGATGCTCGACCACCTGCCGGCCGGCGACGTGCGCATTGCGATCGAGCCGACCGGTCCCTGCGAGGGCGTCGCCCTCGTCGAAGCGTTCCGCGGCGACGTGCTGGTGTGGTTGCGCCTTGACGCCACGGGTCGCATCGATCGCTGCCATCTGCGCGACGCATCGTGGTTCCAGTGGCCGCTGCTGGAGGCGGTGATCGAAGGCAACATCGTTGCCGACTTCCCGCTCTGCAACAAATCGTTCAACTGCTCCTACTCGGGGCACGACCTGTGATGGTGCGTCCCCTATTGCCGTCATTTTCGCGCAGGCGAGAATGACGATGGGGAGGACCCTGCAGCCATGTTGAAGACGATCCTCCAGGGCCTGCGCCCGCCGGTCACCGAAACCGTGCCGGCGCTGGACGATCCGGAACTCGCCGCGCTGGCTGCGAAGCTCGATCGCGCGGCACAGCGTCGGCTTGGCCGCAGCCTGTCGATCCGCGAGGTGGATGCCGGTTCGTGCAACGGCTGCGAACTGGAAATCCACGCACTCAACAATGCATTCTACGACCTGGAGCGCTTCGGCCTGCGCTTCGTCGCCTCGCCACGGCATGCCGATGTGCTGATGGTCACCGGGCCGGTGACCAGAAACATGCGCCAGGCGCTCGAGCGCACCTGGCGCGCCACGCCGGACCCCAAATGGGTGGTGGCAGTGGGCGATTGCGGCGCCGGCGCCGGCGTGTTCGCCGGCAGCCCGGCCTGCGTCGGCGCGGTGTCGGAAGTGCTGCCGGTCGATCTCGTGATTCGTGGCTGCCCGCCGACCCCGACGCAATTGCTCCAGGGATTGCTGGCGCTGCTCAGCGTTCGCTGAACAGCACGCCGCCCTTCGCCTTGTTGTCGCGCGACGATTCGACGATTTCCACCAGCACCGCGTCTGCCGTCACGCCGAAGTTCTTCACCACCGCGTCGGTGATGTCCTTGATCAGCGCGCGCTTCTGGTCCTTCGAGCGTCCTTCGATGGCATGGACATAGACCTCGGGCATTGCTTTCCTCCTCCGCCTGGCATGCGGTGCCATCATACTGAAGCGAGGGAGGAAGACCATGCTGGCAGGCGAAGCGGTGGTGGCAATCTGGAACGGCATCGCCGCCGAAGCGCGCGAGCAGTTCTATGACTGGCACACCAACGAACACATGCCGGAGCGGGTGGGCATCCCCGGTTTTCGTCGCGGCCGCCGCTACATCGCCGCGGATGCGGACACAATTCCCGAATTCTTCACGCTCTACGAAACCGACACGATGCAGGTGCTGCAGGGCAGCGACTACGGCAACCGGCTGAACGACCCGACGCCCGGCACCAAGGCCACCACCGCGCAGTTCCGCGACACGGCGCGTGCGTTGTCGCGCGTCGTGGTCAGCCACGGCCCGGGCATGGGCGGCATGCTGCTGACCATCCGTTTCGATTGCGACGCACAGCACCTGCCGGCATTGCGCGCGCTGGTGCGTGCGGCTGCGCAGGCGCAGCGCATCACCGGGGCGCATCTCTGCGCCGGCGATGCCGGCGCCTCTGCCGTGCGCACCGCCGAAACGCAGGGTCGCACCGATATCCAGGCGCCGCCGGACCTGTTCGTCATGGTGGAAGCAACGGATGCCGCGGCGCTGACCGACATCCTGCTCGAGCGCGCCCTGTCCGGCGCCGGCGCGCGTGGGCCGTTCGTCCGTGGCGTCTATCGGCTGGAGTACGTGCGAACCAAGACCGGGTTCGCCCCGTAGCCGCGGGGCGGAAAAGCGCAGCGCATTCCACCGCACAGTCGTCCGGTCAGCCTTCCCTGCCGCACCGCAGCCGTCTACCCTCGCCGCCAAAGTTGCGGGAGGAATCATTGTGAGCAGGCTTCATCTCAGTCGGCGGAGCCTTGTCGCGGCCACGCTGGCGGCACCGGCAATCCTGGGCGCGCGCGCCCGCGCGGCCGGCACCATCCAGATGATCAGCCATCGTTATCCCGCGCTGGAGTACTACGCCGGCAAGATGCGCGATGCGATCCCCGGCGTCACGGTGAACACCCAGCTCATGCCGATCGACAAGGCGCTGGAACTCGCCACCATTGCGATGTCGTCGAAGTCAGACACGCCCGACATCGTCTATGCCAGCGACACCAGCTTCCAGACCTTCTCGAAGAACGGCTGGTTCCGGCCGCTGGACGATCTGTGGGCGAAGTACCGCGACGAATTCAAGCTGGACGATTTCCCCGAAGCCGTCCGCAAGACCTACACGCATGATGGCCAACTTTATGTCATGCCGCACACGCTCAACACGATGATGTTCTTCTATCGGAAAGACCTGTTCGATGCGGCCGGCAAGGTGGCGCCGAAGACCATCCCCGAATACCGCGACCTGGCGAAGGCGATGAACAGCCCGATGCGCTCCGGCAACGTGAGCTGCCTGAAACCGGTCGATGCCGCGATCAACGAGGCGCACTGGTACTTCAACGCGATCGGCGACGGCTGGTTCGACAAGGACTGGCATCCGGTCTTCAACGACGCCAAGGGTGTGCAGGCGATCGAGATGATGAAGCAGATCGCCCAGTACGCGCAGCAGGGCTACACCGCCGCGGCCAATGATGAGTGCATGATCGCCTATCAGCAGGACACCGGCATGATGGGCCTGCAATGGGCGTCCCGCGCCAAGGCGATGGACGATCCGGCGAAGTCGCGTGTCATCAACAAGATCGACTGGGTGGCGCCGCCGCAGGGCCATGCGCGGAACTCCGGCGACGGCTATGCCATCTCGGCCTTCAGCAAGCAGGACCCCGACGTTCTGTTCCGCATCATCGCCACCTCGGCCAGCCAGGCGAACATGCGCGGCGCGGCTTCGCTGCTGATCCCGCCGCGCAAATCGCTGCTGGACGATGCGGAACTGAAGCAGGCGAACCGGTTCTATCCGGCGGCCCTGGCGTCGTATGAGACTGGCGTCGCCGCGCCGTCGCTGCCGGAGTTCTACGCAGTCGGCGAGTTCATCACCCGGCGCATCCTGCAGGCGGTCACCGGCGAGATGCCGGTGAAGCAGGCGCTGGACACCGCCGCGGACGAGACGACTGCATTCCTCAAGGGGCACGGCTATTTCAAGTGACGTTCGCCGCCGTCACCGCGGCGCGCTTTCCGGTCCCGACAGGAGTTTCTGGCTGTTCCTGCTGCCGAGTGCGCTCGTGCTGGGCGCGATCATGCTGTACCCCCTCGGCTATGCAATCTACCTGAGCCTGTTCAACTACGATCTCGGCAGCGGGTCGCGCGATTTCATCGGCTTCGGCAACTATGCTGCCTTGCTGGCCGACGAACGGTTCTGGGCCACGCTGAACCGCACGGTGCTGATCGTGCTGGCGGCGGTGGGGCTGGAATTCTGCCTCGGGCTGCTGGTGGCGTACGGGCTGTACCGCCTGACCTTCGGTGTCCGCACACTGAACCTGCTGCTGTTCCTGCCCAGCATCGTCACACCCGTGGTTGCCGCGCTGTTCCTGCGCTGGATCTTCATGGGGCGCTGGGGGTTGCTGAGCGCGACCCTCATCGCCCTGGGGATCTTTCCGCCGGATTTCCTCGGTAACCCCGGCTGGGCGCGCGTCACCGTCGTGCTGGCGGATTCCTGGCAGTTCACGCCGTTCATGATCCTGGTGCTGTATGCCGGACTGAACACGGTGGACCAGAGCCAGATCGAGGCGGCGCAGATCGACGGCGCCGGCATATGGATGCTGCTGTTCCGCATCATGCTGCCGGCGATCCGTCCGCTGATCGTGTTCGTGCTGGCTATCCGCATGATGGATGCGTTCCGCTTCTTCGACACGATCTACGTGCTCACCTCGGGCGGTCCCGGCACGGCAACCGAGACGATCACGCTGTACACCTACGCCCTGGCCTTCCGACTGCTGCAGATCGGCAAGGCATCGGCACTCGGCGTCCTGACGCTGGTGTTCGTCGCCATGCTGGTGGGGATCATGATCCGCGTGGTCTACCGCCGCGAACGGGGTGCGTTCTGATGCCGCGCCGGATGCGCACGCAACTGCCGCTGTTCCTGCTGCTGTGCGGCTTCACCGCCGTGAACCTGACGCCGGTGATCTGGGGCGTGCTGACCTCGATCAAGCAGCCGGTGGACGCATTCTCGGTGCCGCCGAAACTGATTTTCACGCCCACATTTGAGTTCCACTGGCAGGTCTGGGTGGAAAAGGCGTTCTGGCATTTCCTGATCAACAGCGCGGTGATCTCGATCTGCACGGTGGTCACGTCGGTGTCGATCGGCACCATGGCGGCCTACGGCCTGTCGCGGCTGCGCAACCGCGCCTCGCGCGGCCTGCTGTTCGGCCTGCTGGCGATGCGCATGTTCCCACACATCCTGCTGGCAATCCCGTTCTTCGTGCTGGCGAAGTCACTCGGCCTGATCAACACCTATCCCGCCATGGTCCTGGCGCTGGTGGCGATCAACCAGCCGTTCACCATCTGGCTGATGCGCAGCTTCTTCGTCGATGTGCCGCACGAGCTATACGAGGCGGCGGCGATCGACGGCTGCAACGCCTGGCAGGTGTTCGCCCGCGTGGCGCTGCCGGTGGTGCGGCCGGGCCTGTGGGTCACCGCGCTGTTCAGCCTGCTGCTGGCCTACAACGAGTTCCTGTTCGCGCTGGTGCTGACCGGCCCCGACACCAAGACTTTGCCGGTGGCGATCGCCGAATACGGCGGCGAGGACATCAACTACTGGTCGCTATCCGCCGCTGCCGCGGTCGGCATCATGCTGCCGATCGTCGCCTTCATGATGGCGCTGCAGCGGCATCTGGTGCGCGGCCTGGCGATGGGCGCGGTGAAGGGGTGATCCCATGACGCGCGGTACTAAGACGGCGTCGGCGCCTCGGGATGCAGCAATCCCTGCTCGCGAAGATCGGCCCACAGCGCCGCCGGAACTGGCTGCCGGAGCAGCGCGAGGTTCGCCTCGAACTCCGCTGCCGCGCGCGGGCCGGGAATGATCGCCGCCACCGCCGGATGCGCCAGCGGGAACTGCAACGCCGCCGCGGCAAGCGGCACATGGTGCGCGTCGCACATTGCCTCGATCGCCTTCACCCGTGCGACGATTTCGGGCGGCGCCGCGGCGTAGTTCCAGGTGTCGCGACCGGCCAGGATGCCGGAGTTCAATGGCCCGCCGACGACGATCGATGTGCCGCGCGCACTGCACATCGGCAGCAGGTCATCCAGCGGCCCCTGCTCGAGCAGCGTATAGCGTCCGGCCAGCAGGAAGGCATCCCAGTCGCCGAACTTCAGTACCTCGATCAGCACTTCCTTCTCGTTCACCCCGAGACCGATCGCACTGACCACACCGCTGCGCCGCAGTTCGTCCAACGCCTTGTAGCCGCTCTCGCGCAGCACCTTCATGTGCGCGGCATTCGTCTCGGCGCCATGTTGGTAAACGCCGATGTCGTGCACGAACAGGATATCGATCTTCGCCAGTCCGAGGCGCTGATAGCTGTCGTCCACTGACCGCATGATCCCGTCGTACGAATAGTCGTACTTCACTTCGAACGGCAGCGGCGCCAGCCGACCGTCGGGCGCCCCGCCGGCATTGCTGCTGGGCTGCAGGAGCCGCCCGACCTTGGTGGACAGCACCCATTCGCCGCGCGGCTTGTCGCGCAACGCGTCGCCGACGCCGCGCTCGGCGGCGCCGACGCCATAGAATGGCGCTGTATCGACATAGCGGACACCGCCGTCCCAGGCTGCCCGGACCAGCTTCACGCGTTCCTCCGGCGTGACCGGGATGCGGCTGCCGCCCATCGTCGCGGTGCCGAGCCCGAGCGACGTCACGTGCAAGTCCGTGCGTCCGATGCGCCGCTTGTCCATACTGGTCATCGCCTGCCCTTTCGCTGCCATGCCGGCAGTGGGCGAACGATTGCCCGGAGTGTCAACTGACGTGGGGGCTTTGCCCCCGGGCCCCCACCAAAGGCGGAGCCTTTTTTGAAAGGGTTCCAAGGGCCCCCGGCCCTTGGCGGGAGCCCCGAGGGCAGCGCCCTCGGGTGGGGTCCAGGGGCGAAGCCCCGGCCTGCCCGTGCTTGCCTGCATGCCAGGGTCCGTGTAGCCGGCCCGGATGATCTCCCGCTTACTGCTGCGCCTGACCGGCCTGCGCGGCTTCCGCGCCGACCTCGCCGCGCTCGGCCTCGGTGCCCTGTCCGCCGCTGCACTGCCGCCGGTGCACGCCATCCCGGTGCTGCTGGTTGCCGTCCCGGGCCTGCTCGCCCTGATCGACGGCGCACGCGGTCCCGCAGTCGCCGCGCGACGCGGCTGGTGGTTCGGCTTCGGCCATCACCTGTTCGGCCTGTATTGGATCACCGAGGCGATCCTGTTCGAGGCGGATCGTTTTTGGTGGCTGGTGCCCCTGGCGGTGCCGGCAACGGCAGCGGGGCTGGCCATCTTCATCGCCGTCGCGGTCGCGATTGCCCGCCTGGCGCCCGCAGGGTGGCCGCGCGTCCTCGCGCTGGCCGGCGCCTGGGTGCTGACCGACCTCGCGCGCCAGTTCGTGCTGACCGGCTTCCCGTGGAATCCCTGGGGCAGCGTGTGGGAGATTCCGGGGATCCTGGGCGACATATTCATCCAGCCGGCAGCCTGGATCGGCGTGCACGGCCTCACCCTGGCCACGCTGCTGTTGGCCGCGATGCCCGCACTTGGCGGGCGCTGGCGGATCGGCGGGGCTGTTGTACTCGTCGCCTGGGCGGCCCTTGGCCTGCTGCGCCTGGACCAGCCATTGCCGCCGCCAACTCCGCTCAAGGTCATGCTGGTGCAGGGCAACGTGGCACAGGGCCAGAAATGGAACCAGGACCTCGCTGTGCGGATCTTCCGCCACTACCTTGAGCTGACTGAACAGGGCCGGACACAGGCGGGCGACGGCGCGGTGGTCGCCGTCTGGCCGGAGACTGCGTTCCCCGGCCTCCTGCAGATCGATGAAAATGCCCGCCGGGCCATCGAACAGGCGAACCAGGGCGCTCCGGCGCTGATCGGCAGCGTGCGCTTCGACGATGCAAACCGCCCTCGCAACAGCCTGTTCGCGTTGCTGGACGGCGGGACTCTCGGCGGCATCTACGACAAGTGGCACCTGGTGCCGTTCGGCGAGTACATCCCGGATTGGCTGCCGCTGCCGCTGATGGTGATGCCGGGCGGCGGTTTCGCGTCCGGACCCGGTCCGCGCACGCTGCACGTCCCCGGACTGCCGCCGGTCGGTGCGTTGATCTGCTACGAGGCGATCTTCTCCGGGCAGATTGTCGATCGCAGCGACCGGCCGGCCTGGCTGGTGAACATCACCAATGATGCCTGGTTCGGCAATTCCTCCGGCCCGCGCCAGCACCTCGCGGCAGCACGCATGCGCGCGGTGGAAGAGGGGCTGCCCCTGCTGCGTGCGGCCAATACCGGGATCTCGGCCGGCTTCGATGCGCACGGGCACGAGTTGGGGCGGCTGGATATGCAACAAACCGGCACGCTGGTCGTCGCGCTGCCTGCCGCGCTGCCGGCGACACCGTTCGCGCGATTCGGACTGTGGCTGCCGGCGATAATGAGTACGGTTGCACTCGGAGTAGGGCTTATGGCACGACGGATTGCATCGTTTGGTTGATATCGCCCTGCCCGGTTAGCTCATTCCGGGAGGCGTCGCCCTATTTTGTATACGAAGGGTCGATTTTAATGCTCTTGTTGACAATTCGAGGTTGTGTGATTAAGGTTGTATTAACGACAGCCCGGCAGCCGGTTGTGCCAGCTTGCATGAGGAGCCGTCTATGTTGAATGAAGCAAAAGGAAATGCGGATATGGCGCGCGGCGAACACGTCGTGGGTGCCGAGAAGGAGAGTCGACCGAGCCCGATCGACATACATGTCGGCTCGCGGATCCGGTTGCGGCGCACCCTGCTGGGCATGTCCCAGGAACGGCTTGGCGAGGCCCTCGGGTTGACCTTCCAGCAGGTGCAGAAATACGAGCGCGGGGTAAATCGCGTGGGTGCATCACGGCTTTTCGACCTTTCACGGGTCCTTGATGTGCCGATCAGCTTCTTCTTCGATGACATGCCGGACAGCCTTGCGAGCACCTATGGCGCGCAATCCAGCCGACGGGTTGCCGGGTTCCCCGAATCACAGGACGGCTTCACCGACGATGCATTGAACCGGCGTGAGACACTCGAACTGGTGCGCGCGTACTATCGCATCACCGATCCCGCAGTGCGGAAGCGCGTGTTCGACCTTATCAAGTCGATGGGTCCGACGACCGAAAGCTGATCCGCGTCGGGCGGCTCACCCACCTCCGGCGCTCGATCAAGCCCGCAACTGCGGGTTGTCAAAGTTTGGATTGCGTAATTGATGCAATGCCGCACTCAATGCGGCCCACAGGTCGCGCTTTTCTGCCTCGCCCAATGAGGCAGCGATCTCCTCGCGCACCCCGTGGGCGACCAGCAGCAGGCGTGGCACGCGCCCCGGTGGGTCGTCGATCACGGCGTTGAGCCAGCCGATCTGCAGCACGCGCTCCTGCCGCCTGCCCGCCTTGTCGGTTCGCACGATGCGCAAGGCATCGGCCGACAGCAGAATTAGCTCGCTGGACCGCGCGCGGCTCGCGTTCAGCCGCAGCAGGAAGATAGCCAGGCCGACCTCGATGACGCTGAAGCCAGCCACGGGCCATGCGCCGATGAACCAGAAGCGCAGCGCCATGACGGCACTCAGCAGGCAGATCGCCGCGATCAGGATGCGCAGGCCGCGCGGCGACAGGCTGCGGTGCGGCACGATCACCGCTTCGAACAGCGTGGCTGTGTCCGTCTGTCGATCCATCAGGCCATTGTAGCGCGGCCGCGGGGTTGGCAAACCCTTGCCGGAGCGGTCGTGACTGCGCGACAACGGTCGGCATGCCGTCAAAACCCCGCCAAGCCAAGCCGAAGGCGCGCAAGCCCCGCGCCATGACGCTGGCCGAGGTGCGTGGTTTCCTGGAAGCGCTCGCCAAAGTGAATCCGGATCCGCGCAGCGAACTGACCTTCATCGATCCCTACACGCTGCTGGTCGCCGTCGTACTGTCGGCCCAGGCCACCGACGTGTCGGTCAATCGCGCCACCGAGACGCTGTACGCCGAAGCCCGCACGCCCGAGGCGATGGTGCGGCTGGGTGTCGATGGCGTGGCGAAGCATATCCGCTCGATCGGATTGTGGCAGGGCAAGGCCCGCAACGTCATCGAACTGTCGCGGCAACTGATCGAGAAGCATGGCGGCCAGGTGCCGCGTGACCGCGAGGCGCTGGAGACGCTGCCCGGCGTCGGACGGAAGACGGCAAACGTCGTGCTGAATGTGGCGTTCGGCGAAAGCACGATGGCGGTGGACACGCATATCTTTCGGCTGGGCAACCGCACCGGGATCGCGCCGGGCGCCACGCCGCGTGCCGTGGAAGATGCGCTGGTGCGTCGCGTGCCCGCCGAATTGCTGCGCGATGCGCATCACTGGCTCATCCTGCACGGACGTTATGTCTGCAAGGCGCGCCTGCCGGAATGCTGGCGATGCGTTGCCGCGGCGTGGTGTAAGTACCCCGACAAGACGCCGCCGCCCGTGGTGAAGCCGCCCAAGCCGGCCAAGGCCTGATCCACCCGTCCCGCGTTGCTGCCGCCGCGCAGAGTCACCAACGTGGGTGGCGGATCACGCGGCGCGGCGCACCGCCTCCGGGCGAAGCTGGGCAATGCTTCGCACGCCCACCACCTGGCGCAGATTGCCCTCGACCAGGTGAACCGCATCGCCGGGCATCGCCTCCATGGCGATCTCGACATGGATCGTGTCGCCGGCGCGATGCGACCACATGCGGTCAGGGATCAGGTCGCGTTTGGCGAAGGGTTGCAGAAGGCGTGACAGCAGGCCCGGCGCGGCATCCGCATCGAGCATGAAACGAACGGCGATGTGTAGCCGCGGGTCGGCTGGAGGGTCGGCAGACATCTGGAAAACTCCGGACAAACGACGCGAAGAGGAAAGAGCGGGGACTCCCCGGCTGCTTAGGCAGCCGGGCCGCTAATTCGCGTGGTGGTCATCCGAATAGACATACAGTGAACCTTACGCCGCCACGGTCGAATCGCCAAGCAGCGAAATGCGCAAACCCTATGGCCAGTCCAGTTCTGGCAATCTTACCAGTGGCACCTGTCGCATCGACAGGGTGCGATATTGCAGCGTCAGCGGCACCTCGACATCGGGCGGACCGCCATCGTCCGGGCTGTGTGCCAACAATGACAGGACGGCCTTCGCGGCCGTGGCAGCCGACCGGCTGATCGCACTATGTGCGGCCAGTGCGTCCAGCGTCTCGGCATATCCCACGGCCCGTGCACTGCCGGCACCCATCGGCTGCAACTGCTCATCCAACGACAAGGTGGCACTGGCCGTCAGATCGAGCGGGCCCCAGTTCAGCGCGAATCGCCGTATTTCCAGGGAACCGCCGCCGTCGCGCCAGGCCGCAGCCCGATCCGCCAACGCAGCCGCCCGCGGCACCGCCCCGTCCAGAACGCCTTCCATGCTGAAGCTGCCAATGCGCGGACCGAGCAGCCTGGCCACACCTGGCGGCGGATTGATTGCGTCCGCGTGCAGCGAAAATGCCAGCGCAGGATCCGCTGACTGTTCCGGCTGCCTGATATCGGCATGCAACTGCAGCAGGCCAACAGTGAGGCCGGCGGTAGCGTCCTTGCCCGCCGGCATGCCGGCCCGCAGGTTCTGTACCGTCACATCCATCGCCTGCGGCGCCACGTCAGGCTGCAAGGGCAACACCACGCGCAACCGGTCGGCGGTGTAGGGAACCTCCGGATTGTCGGCGAAGCGGATATGCTGCATGCCCCCTGCGGCGACATCCAGCACGCCGGGCCGCAGCAATGACACGCGCAGGGTCACCCGGTCGGCTCCCCAGGCCACGCCGCCCGGGATTTCCGGGTCGCCGCCCTTGAGTTCGATTCCGGGCACGGTCAACGTCGCCGCCAGCGGCCAGCCGCCGCGCACCGGAGGCTGCGTGGTCGCTGTCCAGCCTGCCGCGCGCCGCTCGCCGAGCCAGGCGGCAAAACCATCCTCCAGGCTGCGCTCCGTCATGCGCCAGTAGAATGCATCGGCCGCCACCAGAATGAGCGGGGTGGCCAGCAGGATGATCCACAGCTTCCGCCTGCGCCGCATCTTCCCTCGCCCCGGACCGAGCGCCGCTTATAGGCAAACACCAGCACAAGGCAAACGCGTCCGGTTCACCAACGACGCGAATATCTTTCGTCGAGCCACAACTGGCCCGCGTGCCGCTCCGCGTTCATCCCCATCTCTGCCTACCACCTCGGGCAAGGCACTATCAACCTATTAATCTGTTCTTTATCAATGGCTTACAAATGCTGATTGCGGTGCTTTGCGAGCCGGGAGGCAAGTCAGCCCACAGAGTTTTCCACAGCAGGGGGGACCCCATGTGAAACCGGGATGGGATCGGCCAACAGCGCCGTCGCCAGCCTTTCCATGAGTTCCGCACGACCGGTCCCTGCCGGGATTGGCGCGAGAACGCGAATATGGATGGTGCCCGGGCGCTTACGGAATGCCCTGCGTCCCCAGCAGTCTCCCGAGTCGGTCACCACCGGGAACACCGGCAGGCGGGTCCGCGCCGCCATCGCCGCCACGCCGGGTTGCAAGGGCAGCATTGTACCGGGCGCCGCGCGCGTGCCCTCGGGAAAGATCACGATCTGGCGTCCCTCGCGAACGGCTCGCTCGGCTTCGCGCACCAATCCGCGCAACGCCGAAGCACCGCCGGCTCGATCCACGGCGATCATGCCGGTAAGCGGCATCAACGGGCCGAACAACGGGACCCGCAGCAACTCGTGCTTCAGGACGTAGCAGCAGCGCGGCACCAGGGTCAGCCAGATGACAGTGTCGAACGCCGACTGATGGCGCGACGCGATCAGCCGTGCCTCGTTGCCGGCCAGCCATTCCAGGCCGGATGTCTCGACGCGGATGCCGCAGATGATCCGCAAGCCGCGGATGATCGTGCGCGCCCACAGTCGTGCCACATCGAGCGCGCGATCCGGCGCAACGAAGCGGACGATTGTTCCCGGGAACACCGTCAGCAGGAATGTCGTTGCGAAGAAGAAGACATTGAACAGCGCGGAGCGGAGGAAGCTCATCCGACGCGACTTCCATGCACCGGCTGCGGTTCGCGAATCGGCAATAGGGACGTGAGCCCTGTGCGGCTCGCGAGGAACTTCATGTACTCTTCGAAGATCAGCCGCAGCGGCCGGCTGGGCCGTCCGCTTCGATCCACCGGCCAGACGGGCAGCGAATACAGTGCCGCGTCAGGCAACGCCCGAGCGAGCTCGGTCATTGCCCGCGGCATATGATAAGACGCGGTCACCACCAGCAGCGAATGGATGTCGTTCGACCGCGCCCAGGCCGCAGTTTCCGAGGCATTGCCGCGCGTGGTCGTGGCATTGCGGCCAATCGTCACCCGCGCGGCAAGCGGTACCGGATCGACGCCGGCCAGGCTGGCCAGTTCGTTCAGCTCCGCACCGCCGCCGATGCCGGAGAGCAGGAGCTTGTCGCCGCGACCCTCTGCGAGGAGGCGCAGTGCGGTTTCGACGCGTTCGGCTCCGCCGGTGAACGCCACGATGCCGTCGACATGCGGTGGAACCTGCGCCGGCCTGCTGGTCTGATCCACGAACCACGCGAAACCGGCACCCCACGCCAGCAACAGGAAAAGCAGGCCAATCCCGATCGCGTTGATCAGGCGCCGACACGGCGTCGCACCAAGACCGGTCACCGCGATCACGGCAGCCGTCGAAGCCAGCGGCGCACTGTGCCTTGGGCGGTGACAAAGCCGATCGCCGCGGCAGCCGCAGGCAGCCCGGGCAGCGTGAGCCACAGGATGACGGGCAACGCGACCAGGACGCCAACGGCCGATGTCGCTTCCGGTACGGTACCGGCGAATGGCGCCGCCATGCTGGCAAGGGCCAACAGCACGGGCAGCGCCAGCACGGCCCCCGCGACACCGCCCATTGCTGCCAGCAGGGTGGCGCGCCCGGCGAAGCGCGACGCTATGTAACCGTCGGTGGCGCCCAGCCCATGGACGATTTCGATTGCCTCGCGTCGTGCGACAAGGCCGGCACGCGTGGCAACCGCAATCACTGCCGCCGCCACCGCCGCGACCAGCAGCAGCGCCAGTCCGGCACAGGCCTGCAGGCTGCGCGCCAGCACCGACAGGCGTCGGATCCACACGCCATGGCTTTCAACCAGCGTTCCGGGTGCGGCGGCCTCCAGCCGGCGTGCCAGTTTGTCCAGTTCCAGCTCCGGGTCCGAAAGCCGGACGGCGATCACCGCCGGCAGCGGCAGGGCAAGCCGCTCCGCCCCGCCGCCGAGCCAGGGCCGCAGCAGCTCCGCGAGTTCCTCGTCGCTCAGCGGGCGGGCATCGGCCACGCCGGGCGTGCCGACCAAAAGCGCGACGACACGATCGAGCCGGGAGCCGCCGCCCTGCGCTGCCGGTTCTGTCGGTCGCGGGACCTGCACCGTCAATGCGGATCCCGCACCCTGCTGCCAGTGACGCGCCAGCGATGCGGCGCCGACCCAGCCCGCCAATGCCATCGCCGCCAGGAACGCCATCGCCGCCACCAGGAATGGCAGCATGCGGTCCGAGATCGCACGGCGGAGCCCGAGTTCGTCGAACCCGGCGGGTCGCAACAACGGACGCGAGCGGCGCAGCGCCATTCCTATCGTTCGTCCACCAGGCGGCCATGCGACAGCCGCAATGACGGGGCCGGATGGCGTCCCACCAGAGCGTCGTTGTGGGTGGCGACCACCACGGTGGTACCGAGCCGGTTCATCTCATTGAACAGTTGCATCAGCCGTTCCGCCTGGACATCGTCGAGATTGCCGGTGGGTTCGTCGGCCAGCAACAGGCTCGGGCGATTGATCACCGCGCGGGCAATCGCGACGCGCTGTTGCTCGCCGCCTGAGAGTTCCGCGGGACGCGCGCCCGCCTGCTTGGCCAGTCCCACCCAGCGCAGCATTTCGCCGACATCCGCGCGGATCTGACCTTCCGGCCGCCCGGCGATGCGCAGCGGCAGGGCGACGTTATCGAACGCCGACAAATGCGGCAGCAGGCGAAAATCCTGAAAAACCACGCCGATGCGGCGGCGCAGTCGAGGCAGCGAACGACGCTCGGCAGTTTCGATGTTTGTGCCGAGGATCGCCAGCTTGCCGCGCGTCGGGCGGACGGCGAGATACATCAGTCGCAGCAGGCTGGTCTTGCCGGCACCCGATGGCCCAAGCAGCCAGCGAAACCCGCCTTCCGGCAGCATGAAGCTGAGATCATGCAACACTTCAGGCCCGGCCTCGGGGCCAGTGCCCAGATTCGCACGGCCGTAACTGAGCCCAACCCTGTCGAATCGAACCATGCGCACGCCTGCTGTGGCCGCGTTGGCATTCTTGCCATTCCACGCGCCGCGCCGGAAGCGATGTGCCTGGCCTGATGCAATCGTCATGGCCGGGCTTGTCCCGGCCATCGGTCGCGGCACGGTGCGACGGCGATGGCCGGGACAGGCCCGGCCATGACGGTGACGTGGTACGTGGGTCACAATCAACGAGACATGGTATAAATCGACCCCGGTGGCGCACTACTGCGGTGCGGCCTCAAGAAACGCTTCCATGCGCGCCATCTCGGCGTCGAG